>NZ_JBHJQP010000034.1:0-50907 GCF_042262625.1 Streptomyces sp. NPDC056347
GCACCGGCCTTCTAGCGGCCGAGCATCGCCTGGGCGGCCTTCTGCGCGGCGTTCAGCGCCTCCTGCGGGCTCTTCTTGCCCAGCAGCGCCGCCTGGATCTCCGGGGCGAGGACGCCCTGGACCTCGCGCGCCTTGTCGTGCAGCGGGCCCACGGTCATGCTCGGCAGGGTGGCGCCGACGGCCGCCTGGAGTGCGTTGCCGGGGTAGAGGTCGCCGGCGGACTTGCGGGCCGGGAAGTAGCCCGCCTCCTTCTCCAGACCGGCGGCGTTCTTCGCCTCGGCGACGAAGTTCAGCCAGTCGCCGGTGTTCTTCTTGTCGGCGCCCTTCAGCATCGAGAGCGCGCCGACGGTGCCGTAGCCGACCGACTCGACGTCCTTCAGCGGCGGCTGGACGACGATGTTCTCCTTGCCCCAGAACGGCTCGACGTCGGTCGGGGTGTTCTGCCAGGTGCAGGCCACCTTGCCCTTGGCGGTCGGGGTCTGCTCCAGCTTGGGCGTGGTGGTGACCAGGTCCTTGTCGGTGTAGCCGCCGTCGACGAGCTTCTTCAGGTACGTCAGGGCCTTGACGCCGGCCGCGTCGTTGAAGGTGACGGTCTTGCCGTCCTCGGAGAAGACGTCGCCGCCCGCCTGCCACAGCAGCGGGTAGAACGTCGAGTTCAGGGTCTGCTGGGTGTCGCCGCTGTAGCTGGTGGCGTAGTAGCCCTTCGCCTTCAGCTTCGGGGCCAGCGCCTCCAGGTCCGCCCAGCTCGTCGGGTAGTTCTTCTCGCCAATCGCGGCGAACACGCGCTTGTCGCAGATCAGCGGGTTGGCGCTGGTCAGGACCGGGACGCCGAGCGCCTTGCCGTCGGCGGTGACGGAGGTCAGCGCGAAGTCGGTGTAGTCCGACTTGGCGTCGGCCGGCATGTACTCGTCGGCCGGGACGATGTTCTTCGCGTACTTCGGCAGCTGGTCGGGGATCAGGTAGACCGCGTCCGGGCCCTTGCCGGAGGCGATCGCGGTGGCCAGGGCGGTGTCGCGGTTGGCCCAGGGGAAGGTCTCCACCTTCACCTTCACGCCCGCGTGGTCCTTCTCGAAGGCCTTGACCAGACCGTCCCAGTAGGCCTTGTTCTTGGCCTCGTCGAAGATGACCGGGTAGGTCCACATGGTGACGGTGTTGCCGTCGCCGTCGCTGGAACAGCCGGCCAGCACCCCGGCGGCGAGCGCGGTGGCCACCACGGGGGCGGCGACGGCGCGGACTCTGGAACGGCGGGTGAGGAGACGGGACATGAGGGGGTCCTCCGAGGACGTGAGGGTGGGGCGGGGAAGAGGGGGAGTCACTGCGCCGGAACCGTCTGGACGGTGCCGGTGTGGCGGGCGCGTTCGGCGGCGAAGGCCGCGAGATGGCTGCCGAGCGAGGTGGCGGGGCCGGACCGGACCGCCCCGGCGTCACCGGTGGCGACGGCCGTGACGAACGCCTCGACGAGCGCGGCGTCCCCGCCGCCGTGCCCGTCCGCCGCGTTCGAACCGGACGCGCCGAGTTCGTGGACGGTGGTGGCGCCGGTCCGGAAGTCCTGCACCGTGACCCGTTCGCCGTCGCCGGTCAGCCAGCCGTGCGAGCCGAAGATCCGGGTCTGGCGGTGGGTCTGCTCGGTGAACGCCACCATCTGGAAGGTCGCGGTCACCCCGCCGGACAGCAGCATCGCCAGGACCTGGTGGTCGACCACGTCGTTGTCGCTCCGGTACGCGCAGACCCCGTACGGGCCCTCGCGCAGCGCCTCGACGAGACCGGCCTCGTCCTTCGCCTCGGTGACATGGGTGACCGGCCAGACCGCGCCCTTCTCGCGCAGCGTCGGCATGTACAGCTTCAGCGCGCTGTACGGGCAGCCGTCCTCGACCGCACAGTCGAGGCAGCGTTCGGCGGACCCGGCCGGGGCGTTCTCCGGCCGGAAGTGCTTCAGCCCGCCGAAACTGGACACCTGCTCGATCCGGCCGCCCATCACGTACGTGATCCAGTCCAGGTCGTGGCAGGACTTGGCGAGCAGCATCGGGGAGGAGTCCTTCTCGCTGCGCCACGGTCCGCGCACGTAGCTGTGCGCGTAGTGCCACCAGCCGACCGGCTCCAGATGGTCGAGGGAGACCAGCTGCCCGAGCACACCGGAGTCCACGACCTCCTTCACCAGATCGGTGTACGGGGTGTACCGCATGACGTGGCACACCGCGAACAGGACCCCGGACCGCTCCACCCCCTCGACGATCCGCCGGGTCTCCTTCTCGGTCGGGGCGAGGGGCTTCTCGGCGAGGATCGCGTACCCGGCCCCGGCCAGGGCCAGCACCGGCTCCACGTGGAAGCGGTCCTGGGTGGCGACGACGACGGCGTCGGCGATCCGGTTCTCGACGAGCGGGCGCCAGTCGTCGAACTCGACGGGGGCACCGGCGGCGGCCCGCGCGGCGGGGCGCGGGTCCGCGACGGCGACGAGCTCGGCGCGCTCGGGGTGCGCCTTGATCCACTCGGCGTACGTCAGACCGCGGTTGCCGGCGCCGACGAGCGCGACCCGTACGGGCCGGCCGGTGATCGGGGTATGCGTGGACACGGGGAATCCCTGGTGCTCGAAGGGGTGAGTCAGATGCGCAGCGTGGCCGCGCTGTGGGCGACGCGCTCGCCCTCGTCCGGCATCGCGGTCCGCTCGGTGCCGTCCTCGACACAGCCGGTGTGCAGCAGGTGGCCGCCTCCGGTGAAGGCCGCGGGCCGCAGTTCGAGCCGTCCGCCGGTGAAGGTGGATCCGGTGGCCCGGTAGCGGTTGGTGCCCTCGGTGACCAGCACATGGGCGGTGCCCTTGGGGGCGGCCGAGTCGAGGCCGGACAGCTGCCAGTCGACGGTGCGTCCGGCGCCGGTGCGGGACAGCAGGGCGCCGTCCTTGTTGGTGCCCTTCAGCCGGGTGCCGTCGACGCGCAGCCGCTGGTCCTTGTCGGACGTCAGCTTGAGCCCGGTGTCGTTGAGTTCGCCGCCCAGCACGGTGACGTCGGTGTGCTTGAGGGAGACGGGGGCGGTGTCCTTGGAGCCGGTGAGCACGCACTGGTCCAGGACGAGCGGCCCGGTGCCGTTGAACACCGCGCCGTCGACGCCCTTCAGTGTGGAGCGCTGGATGGTCAGCGGGGCGGTCGCATTCGCCTGGGTGACCTCCGCGCCGGACGCGAAGGCGAACGAGGAGTCCGCGATCACATTGGGCCGGGCGGACAGATCCGAGGCCCGCGAGACGATCAGCGGGCCGGTGGCCGTGCAGCCGCGCATCTGGACGCCGTCGGCGTTGACCCAGAGCATCCCGGAGCCGGACAGCGACTTCTTGCCGATGACCAGCACGTCCTCCAGGGTCAGATCGGTGATCTTGACCCGGGCCACGAACCAGGAGCAGGCGTGCCGTCGTACGGTGATCCGCTTCGCCCGGCCGCCCCAGGCGGCACCGGAGTTGGCGAAGGTCATCAGCCCGGAGTTCCCGGTGTAGACCAGGTCGTGCTCGAACTGGCCGTGCGTCACGAACGGGCCCTCGTCGTCGCCGTCGCCGTGGCAGTTGGTGACGTAGCAGTAGGCGGACGCCGTGAAGTCGTTGAGGTGGCGGGCGTTGGAGGTGTGACAGTCCTCGACGTGCCCGTACAGGCAGTAGATCTGCTGGGTGAGGTAGCCCGCGCCGCCGTAGGTGACCGACTTCGGGTTGGTCAGCGAGCACTGCTCGGTGCGGTAGTACGTGCACCAGCGGCGCATCACGACCGGCCAGAAGGTGCCGATCGCCTCGATTCCGGAGACGTCGCAGCGCACGGCGTACTCGTAGGCGACCGGGTGCGAGCCGGTCATCTCGTCGTCGCCCCAGCCCTCGAAGACCATGTTGCGGACGTGGGCGCGGTCGACGGGCTCGACGCGGGTCCAGGTCAGGGTGCGGCCCGCGGCCAGGTCCCAGCCGATCTGGTAGTTGACCCGGATGTGCTGTCCGTCGACGACATCGGTGACCTGGACGAGCCGCTGGATCTCCTTCTCGTACTTCCCCGCCAGGGCGTTGATCTCCACCGCCCACCACTGGCCGACCGCGAACTTCGAGGAGTCACCGACCTCGAAGAGGTCCGACAGGTCCGGCATCGCCGTACCCAGGGTGTGCTCGACGGTGGTGTCGGTGACGGTGCCGCGGAAGGAGAGGACGGCGCCGAAGGGGTTGTCGTGGGTGTTCTTCTCGATGTTCTCGGTGCGTATGCGGTGGCCGCCGAAGTCGAGTTCGATGTTCGAGCGGTCGAAGAGGTGGCGTCTGGTGAACAGGAGGTCGGTGTGGGCCTCGATGCGGTGGACGCTCTTGTCGTTGATCAGGGCGTCGAGGGCGTCGTCGGCGGGGGTCTTGTCGTCGAGGTGGCCGAAGGTGCGGAAGTCGAGGGTGCCGTGGTGGAGCTGGTGCCAGCGGCCGGTTGCGGGCTTCGTGGCGGGGGTGATGACGGTGCCGCCGTTGTGGGCGGCCTTGGAGGCGGGGTGCCAGCGCAGGGCCATGGCGCCGCCGTCGTGCGGGGTGCGGTATCCGGCGACCAGGACCTGGGTGCCGTCGGCGAAGGGTTTGGTGTTCAGGGCGCGCAGTTCGGCGACGGTGTCGACGTTCAGGACGTCACCGGTACGGGCGGGGGCGGCCTGCGCGGCGGTGGTGGCCACGGCCGAACCGGCCAGGACCAGCCCGGCCAGCCCCGAGGCCCGCAGCAGATTCCGACGGGACGAAGCAGAAGCAGGGGAGGGGTCGTGCGGAACGCTCATGCGGACTTCGCCTTCCGAGAAGTGCGGCAAGGGAGGGAGCGTTCCTGCGGGGGACTGCCATGAGGCGGATGGCTGAAAAGGGTCCGGACATCAATGGTTCACGGCGCGATGGGCAGGCGCCGGAACCAGCCGGAAAGGGGTAAAGAGCGGGTGACCGTGGGATGTCACCTCGGTTGGCAGGGAACCTACGGTGGGCCAAGCGGTTTGGTCAAGGCCTGATTTCGTCGGAATGCGGTACGTCGTCGAGGGGCTCGGTGCCCTCCGTGTCGTCGACCCAGCCGAGCGCGAGGCTGATCCGGCGGGCCGCGTCCCGCACCTGGCCGCCCAGCTCCTGGTAGCGCCAGGCCGGCAGACCGAGCTTGAGGCCGGTGATGGAGACCGCCCCGGCGCAGACCGAGCGGTCGTCGAAGACGGGCGCGCCGATGCAGATGATGCCCTCGGCGTCCTCCTCGTCGTCCAGGGCGTAGCCGACCCGGGCGATGTCGCGCAGATGGGACAGGAAGGTCGCCGGGTCCGTGATCGTGCGGGAGGTGCGCCGGGGCAGCCCGAACCGCTCGATCACCGCCGCCGCCTCGCTCTGCGGCACCGCGGACAGCAGCGCCTTGCCCAGGCCCGTGCAGTGCGGCAGCTCGCGCTGGCCCATCCGCAGGTCGAGCCGGACGCGCTGGTCGAGCTCGACCTGGTCCACCACGACCGCGTGGCCGTCCTCGGGCACGGCGAGCCGGGAGGCCATTCCCGTGCTCCGGGTCAGCTCGCGCAGGACCGGGTGGGCGACCCCGCGCAGCGACACCTGGGAGCGGGCCCGGTCGCCGAGCCGGGCCAGGCTCATCCCGAGCCGGTAACGGCGGTTCATGCCCTCGCCGTCGTCCGAGACGAGTCCGTAGGCGCGCAGGGTCTGGAGCATGCCGAAGGCGGCGCTCTTGGAGATGGAGCAGGCCTGCCCCACCTCCGTGACGCTCAGGCCGTTCCCCTGTGCGGGGGCGGCGAGCGCTTCGAGGATGTCCGCTGCCCTGGCCACGCTCTTGACCCAGTACTTCGGTTCTTCTGGGGCAGCACTGTTCGTCATAGCCGAACAGCCTAGTGCCTTACGGGGGGCCTGGGCGCCCTTTCCCTGTGAAGGAACCGCGAGAACGGCGACTTCCGCGGGCGAAGGGGTATTGACCGCCCCAGGAGCCGCACGTAATATCCAGGCACTGTTCTGCTCTACAGAACAGTGTTCGGAAAAAGCGAAACGCACCACCTGAAGCACCACGGATCACCCCCTCTTCCTGCGGCGACTGCCGGGCGGATGGCGCCAGGGACTCACGGGCCGGGCAGGGCCCATGAAGACCGACGACTCTCGACGCAAGGAGCAAGCGATTATGAGTTCAGGCCCGGCAGGCAACGAATCCGGAGCCCGACTCGCCGAACGCGCCCGCCAGGTCGTACCCGGCGGCGTGAACAGCGGTCAGCGCAGTGTTCCCGGACTGACCGACCTGGTCGTCACCGGCACCGACGGCGCACGGTTCCGTACCGCCGACGGACGCGAGTACACCGACTTCCACTCGGCGTTCGGACCGCCGCTGCTCGGTCACAACGACCCCGACGTGGCCCGCGCCACCGCCGAGGCCGGAGCCACCCTCGGCCACATGGGCGTCGGCGTCACCGAGGGCGAGATCGTCCTGGCCGAACAGCTCGCCGAACTGATCCCCTCGATCGAGAAGGTGCTGCTCACCAGCACCGGCAGCGAGGCCACCTTCCACGCGCTGCGCGTCTCCCGCGCCGCCACCGGACGCCGCCTGGTCGTCAAGTTCCAGGGCTGCTACCACGGCTGGCACGACGCGGTCAGCCTCAACGTCATCTCCGCACCCGACAAGGTCGGCGCCCACGACCCGATCTCCACCGGCATCCTGCCCGAGGTCCTCGACGCCACGCTCGTCCTCCCGTTCAACGACAGCGAGGCCGTCCGCCGGGCCTTCGCCGAGCACGGCTCCGACATCGCCGCCGTCATCGTCGAACCCGTCCCGCACAACGTCGGCGCGCTCCTGCCGTACCAGGAGTTCCTCACCACGCTCCGCGAGGAGACCACCAGGGCCGGCAGCATCCTGATCTTCGACGAGGTCATCACCGGCTTCCGCCACGACATCGGCGGCTGGCAGAAGATCTCCGGCGTCACCCCCGACCTCACCACCCTCGGCAAGGCCATCGCCAACGGCGCCCCCGTCGGCGCGATCGGCGGCCGCGCCGACCTGATGGAGCTCTTCTCCACCCGCCCCGGCGCCCCCGCCTTCTTCGCCGGTACGTACAACGGCCACCCCTCCGTGGTCGCCGCCGCCCTCGCCACCCTGCGCAAACTGCGCGAGGAGCCGGTCCACGAGCACGTCTTCCGGCTCGGCGAGCGGGTCCGCACCGAGCTGACCGGCCTGTACGAGCGCCTCGGCGTCCCCGCCGTCGTCACCGGCTACGGCTCCGTCTTCGTCAGCTACTTCATGTCCGGCGAGGCCCCCCGCACCTACGCGGACCTGCTGGCCAACGACGCCTCGCTCTTCGTCGGCTACCGCCGCAAGCTCCTGGAGCACGGCCTGTTCGAACTGCCGCTCAACCTCAAGCGCAGCCACATCAGCTATGCCCACACCGACGCCGACGTGGACCGCCTGATCGAGGGCACCGAGGCCGCGGTGAGGGCCGTGCTCGCCGACGGCGGCGCCTGCGACCTGGAGAACGCCTCCACCATGGGCGGGGCGACCCGCTGATGCTCACCGTCAACCGCACCCGCCCCGCCGGCCCCGCCGGCCGCATCACCCGGGTCGAGACCCTGATGCTCGGCACCTCCTGGCGCGACTTCGGCTACGTCCGGGTCCACACCGACGAGGGCCTGTCCGGCATCGGCGAGATCACCCACCCCTACCGGGTCCGCGAGGTCTGCGACCTCACCGAGGCGATCGCCCGCCGCCACCTGATCGGCGCCGACCCCTTCGACATCGAGGAGCTGTGGCTCCGGGTCTACCAGGGCGACTTCCTGCGCGGCGGCGACATGGGCGGCATCGCCCTGTCCGGCCTCGACCAGGCCATGTACGACCTGATGGGCAAGGCGCTCGGCGTCCCCGCCTACCGGCTGACCGGCGGCGCCTGCCGCGACGAGGTCCGGGTCTACGCGAATGGCTGGTACACCGGCGAACGCGAGCCGGAGATCTTCGCCGCCAAGGCGAAGGAGACCGTCGCCAAGGGCTTCACCGCCCTCAAGTTCGACCCCTTCGGACCCGGCCTGCACGAGCTGGAGCGCGCCGAACTGCGCCGCTCCGTCGACCTCGTCGCCGCCGTCCGCGAGGCCATCGGACCGGACGTCGACCTCTTCATCGAGGGCCACGCCCGCTTCGCGATGCCGACCGCCGCCCGCCTGGTGCGCGAGCTGGAGCCCTTCGACATCGGCTGGTTCGAGGAGCCGATGCCCTGGACCCACATCGAGCGCTACGCGGAGCTGCGGCAGCGTGCCGCGTTCCCGATCTCCGGCGGCGAGCACTTCCACAACCGCTACGAGTACAAGCAGCTCTTCGCGACCAACGCCGTCGACATCATCCAGCCCGACCTCTCCATGGCGGGCGGCTTCACCGAGGTGCGCAAGCTCGCCGCGATCGCCGACACCCACGGCATGCTCGTGGCCCCGCACAACTCCAACTCGCCGCTGTGCACCACCGTCTCGGTGCACGCGACGCTCGGCATCCCCAACTTCAAGATCCTGGAGACCTTCGACGGGCTCCTGGAGGACTACGTCTTCGACGCCCTCAAGGGCACCCTGCCGATCACCGACGGCCACATCGGCCTGCCGACCGCACCCGGTCTCGGCGTCGAGCTGGTCGACGAGGTCTTCGAGGAGCACCCGCCCAGCCACCGTTTCTGGAACATGTTCGCGGACGGCTGGGAGAAGCGGAACCGCACATGATCGTCGACGTCCACTCCCACCTCTTCCGGCACAGCCACGACTTCACCGACCCCTTCCGGTCCGACTCCGCCCGCGCCCACGCGGGCGAGGTCGACCTGACGGTGAAGTGGGAGGAGTACGCGGCCACCGCCCCCGAGGGCACCCGCACCGTCGTGGTCGGCGGCAAGGCGCGGCGCAGCGGCCTCTGGGTCGACGACGCCGCCGTGGCCTCGTACGTCGGAGCCCACCCGGACCGGCTCATCGGCTATCTCTCGCTCGACCCCACCCAGCCCGGCTGGCAGGACGAACTCCGCTACGGCCACCAGGAACTGGGCCTGCGCGGCATCAAACTGATGCCGATGTACGCGGGCTTCGACCCGGCCGCCGAGGAGTACGACGAGCTGTACACGTACGCCGAACGCAACGGGCTGCCGCTCCTGGTGCACACCGGCACCACCTTCGTGTCGACCGCGCCCCTGGAATGGGCGATGCCCCGCCACCTGGACGCGGTCGCCATCCGCCACCCGGAGCTGCGGATGGTCCTCGCCCACCTCGGCCACCCCTTCGAGGGCGAGTGCATCGCGGTCATCCGCAAGCACCCGCACGTGTACGCCGACATCAGCGCCCTGCACTACCGGCCCTTCCAGCTCTGGCACAGCCTCCGGCTGGTCCAGGACTACGGGGTCTTCCACAAGCTGATGTTCGGCAGCGACTACCCGTTCACGACGGTCGACGACTCGGTGAAGGGGCTGCGGGAGATCGCCCGCATCCCCGGCATCCCCGGGCTGCCGCCGCTCGACGCGGACGCGGTGGAGGAGATCATCCACCGGCCCTCGCTGGACCTGCTGGGCCTGAACGGCTGAACCGGCCGTTCCACCAACCGCCGGCACGGTGCCGGGCCCAATCCCCCTGGTGCCCGTACCGTGCCGGCCACCGGGCCGCCGCGCCATCACCCCTGTGTCCCCCCGCGCGGCGGTCCGGACCCGCACCACCCCTCCGCACCTCTAAGGAAGCCCCGCCATGGCCGCAGCCGTCCCGCCCCGCGGAACCGACCGCTTCGATCTGACCGGCCGTACCGCGGTCGTCACCGGCGCCGCCCGCGGGCTCGGCCGCTCCTTCGCCGTCGGCCTCGCCGAGGCGGGCGCCGATCTGGTCCTCGTCGACCTGCCCGGCGCCGAGGGCATCGACGCGACCGCGGCGGAGATCGAGGCGCTCGGCCGCACCTGCCGTACGTACGGGCAGGACCTCGCCGACGTCGAGGCGCTGCCCGGCCTCGTCGACACCGTGCGAGCCGAGGCGGGCCCGCTGCACATCCTGGTCAACAACGCGGGCACGGCGGCGCTGGAACGCTTCAACGAGATCACCCCCGCGAGCTGGTCGCACATCATGCGGGTCAACGTCGACGCGGTCTTCTTCCTCAGCCAGCGCGTCGCCGAGCACATGACGGCCGACGCGGTCGCGGGCCGCATCATCACCATCACCTCGAAGAACGCCCTGGTGGCGGAGGCCGGGCTGGCCCACTACAACGCCTCCAAGGCCGCCGCCCAGCTCCTCACCGAGACCCTTGCGGTCGAACTCGCCCCGCACGGCATCACCGCCAACACCCTGGCCCCCGGCATGGTCGAGACGCCCATCGACGGCGAGTTCCCCTTCGACCGGGAGGCGTTCGAGGCCGCGTACCGCGAGCGCATCCCGCTCGGCCGGTACGCCCGGCCCGAGGAGTGCGTCGGCGCGCTGCTGCTGCTCGCCTCGGACGCCGGGGCCTACCTCACCGGGGCGCGGATCGTCGTCGACGGCGGAGTGCTGGCCGACCAGATGCCGCGCATGCGGTTCATGCCGCCGTACCGCAACACCCTCTGACCGCGACCGGCCGGCCGCGGTCCCACCGAGCACGCACCGACAACGCGAGGAGCTCCTCCGTCATGTCCGTCAACGCCGCGTCCCCCTCTCCCGCCCCTTCGTCGCGTCGGAATCTGCTGCGGGCCTCGGGGCTGGCCGGGCTGGTCCTGGCCGGTTCGGCCGTGGCCACCACCGGCGCGCAGGCCGCACCCGGACGCACCGGTGACGTCCTGAACGTCGACACCGTCGCCGAACTGCGCGCCCTGAACACCAAACCCTTCGCCGACGGCACCCAGGTCCTGGTCGCCGGGTACCGTACCCCGCACGACGGCGGCGCCATGGCCCTGCGCTGGCACCCCGCCTCCAAGGCCGCCCACAACGGCGGCACCGTCATCACCCCCGCCACGAAGCCCGCAACCGGCCGCTGGCACCAGCTCCACCACGGCACCCTCGACTTCCGCACCTTCGGCCACCTCGACGACAAGACCCCCGCCGACGACGCCCTCGACGCCATGATCAACGACAAGAGCGTCCACCGCATCGAAGCCCACACCGACCTCCTCTTCACCAGACGCCACCTCTTCGACCGCTCGAACATCGAACTCGACTTCGGCGGCCACCGCATACGCACCGAGAACATCGAGAAGAACACCCACGACAACCCCTTCGGCGCCGTCCTCTCCTTCCGCGGCACCGTCACCGACACCACCGTCAGCCACCCGCTCGCCGCCAAGGTCATCGAGCTGACCGACACCTTCCCGGTGCCCGACGCCACCGCCTTCCGGGTCGGCCAGTGGTGGACCGTCCAGGTCGCCCCGGTCGAGGGCGGCGGGCGCGACGAACGCGAACTGCAGAAGCTCGTCGAGATCACCGAGATCATCGACGCGACGCACATCCGGATCGGCTACCTCAACGGCTGGGAACTCGCCGCGGGCCGCACCCTGACCTGGACCCGCGTCGAACCCGTCCGCGACACCCACGTCCGCAACATGGCCTTCGAGGGCGCGGGCCCCGACGAGTACACCGGCTCGCACCCGGTCAGCTTCGAGTACGCGGTGGGCTGCGACGTCTCCGGCATCCACGCCACCGGCACCTTCTGGCCGGTCGTCATGCGCCGCTGGTGCACCCGCTTCCGTACCGAGGACTGCTCCCTGAAGAACCCGCCCACCGTCGAGTACGGCGGCGCCGGGTACCTCACCCAGCAGATCTACTGCCTGTACGGGCGCGTCGCCGACTGCACCACCAGCAATGTGCGCCACCTCAACGACCTCACCGCCTCCGCCTACTGCACCGTCGTGAACTGTCACGGCGACGGCGACGACGCGGGCGGCAACCCCTTCACCACGCACGGGCAGTACGAGCACGACCTGCTCTTCGACGGCAACTCCGGACTGATGGACATCGCCAACTCCGGCGCCCAGTGGGGTATCTCGGCCAAACGGATCACCGTACGCCGACACGTCTGCTCCTGGTTCACCGCCAACACCAAGATCACCGACCTGACCCTGGAGGACGTCACGGTGATCGCCCGCCCCACCTTCGACCAGGCCGGAACCCTCACCGTCAACGCCGACGGGGCCCAGCTGCGCGGCTGCACCGCGAAGACCTTCGCCGTCGCCCAGCGCTCCGCCCGCTCCACCCGGCCGACCACCGTCAGCGACTGCTCCTTCGGACTCCCCGCGGGCGCCGTGCTCGTGCAGACCCCGGTCACCGCCCCCGTCCACTTCGTGCGCTGCACCTTCACCGGCGTCGACGGCGTGGTGCTGCGCGGGGCGGGGCCGGTCCGCCTCACCGACTGCACCGTCACCGGGACCGAGGACGCCGCCCCGCTCTCGGTCGGCTCGGCGGACCTCAGAATCGACGGCGGGCGTTACGAGAACACCGGCATCGAGCTCAGCGCCGTACGCGATCAGCGGATCACCGTCACCGGCGGAGCCCGGCTGACCGGCCGCAACAAGGCGGGGGCGCTCCTCGGCCGCGCGGCCGGTCCGGGAGAGGTGACCTGGGACCTCACCGGGATCAGCAGCACCGCCGGGTCCGGCACCGCCCACATCCGCATCGCCGACGGCATGAACCACTACCTGGCGACCGGCAACCGCTTCACCGGCGGCACCCTCCACCTCGCCCCCGGCGCCCTCGCCTCGGCCCTGCACACCGCCTGCGTGGAGGACGGCACGAAGCGCGTGGCGATGCCGGAGAACGGCGGGGCGGCCCGGACGGAAGGGAACCTGATCCTGTGACCGCCGCCGTCCGCACCGCCGTCCCGGCCGACGAACCGGCGCTGGCCGACCTGTGGCGGCGGTGCTTCGACGCCCCGCAGATCACCGCCCTGCACGCCCTGGACCCGGACCGCCACCGGCACACCTTCGTCGTGCCGGGCCGTGAGGAGGGCGTGATCGACGCCGTCGTCGTCCACGTACCGAGGACGATCCGCGACGCCGACGGCGTCCCGCGCCGGGTCGGCGGCATCGGCAGCGTGGCCACCCGCCCCGAGGCGCGGGGGCGGGGGTTGGTGCGGCTGCTGCTCGCGGCGGCGGAGCGCGCCATGCGGGCCGAGGGCTGCGCCTGGTCCCTGCTGTTCACCGGGACCCCCGGGGTCTACCGGGGTTCGGGATGGGAGGAGTTCCCCAGCGTGTGCTTCGAGGGCCGGCTCGCACCGGTCCCCGCCGCCGGGGAGTTCCGGGTCCGCGCGGCCGCCGGGCCCGACGCCCCGCGGGTGGCCGAGCTGCACCGGGCGTACAACGCGGACCGGCCGCTCAGCACGGTGCGGGCGCCCGGGGACTGGGCGGTGCGGGTGCCCGCCTGGTACGGCCCGCTCGACGGGACGCTGGTGGCCGAGGACCCCCGGACCGGGGAGCTCGCCGGGTGGCTGGTGGCCCGGCCCGAGGGGGAGTGGCTGGAGGTGCGGGAGTTCGCGGGCGCCCCGGAGTGCCTGGGCGAGCTGCTGGCCGCCGCCGGGGAGCGGGGCCGCGCGGCGGGGACCGGCCGGGCCCGGGTGCGGCTGCCCGACGAACCCGCCGTCACCGGGGCGCTGCCCCGCCTGCTGGCGGACGCCCGGCGCACCACGGAGCACGTGGGCATGGCCCGCCCGCTCCTCGCCGCGCCCGCGGCCGTCCGCGCCACGGTCACCGCGCCCGGCGCGGTGCACTGGTACGGCGACTGCTTCTGAGACGCCCCGCCCGCGACCCGGGGGCCGTGTCCGACGGACACGGCCCCCGCGTCAGTCCGCGTCCTTGGCCGACTCCGAGTCGTACGCCGAGGTGCCGGAGTCCAGCAGGGGCTCCTGGGTCTTGAGGTGCGCCGGGGCGAAGGCGCGCAGCACGTGGTAGCCGGTGATCACGACGATGGTGCCCAGCGCGATCCCGCTCAGCTCGAAATTGTCGGTGATCTTCAGGCTGACGCCGCCGACGCCGATGATGATGCCCGCGGCGGCCGGCACCAGGTTGAGCGGGTTGCGCAGGTCGACCTTGGCGTTCAGCCAGATCTGGGCACCGAGCAGGCCGATCATGCCGTAGAGGATGACGGTGATGCCGCCGAGCACCCCGCCCGGGATGGCGGCGACGACCGCGCCGAACTTCGGGCAGAGGCCGAAGAGCAGGGCGAAGCAGGCGGCGGCCCAGTACGCGGCGGTGGAGTAGACCCGGGTCGCGGCCATGACGCCGATGTTCTCCGAGTACGTGGTGTTCGGCGGGCCGCCCACCGCGGTCGACAGCATCGACGCGGCGCCGTCGGCGGCGATCGCGGTGCCGAGCTTGTCGTCCAGCGAGGCGCCGGTCATCTCACCGACCGCCTTCACGTGCCCGGCGTTCTCCGCGATCAGCGCGATGACCACCGGCAGCGCGACCAGGATCGCCGACCACTCGAAGCTCGGCGCGTGGAAGGAGGGCAGTCCGATCCAGTCCGCCTTGGCGACCCCGGACAGGTCCAGCCGCCAGTGGTCCACCGCCTCGGCACCGCCGGCCGGGGAGTGGATCTTGCCGAAGACCCGGTCGAGGACCCAGGACAGCGCGTACCCGAAGACCAGGCCGAGGAAGATCGCGATGCGTGAGAAGAAACCGCGCAGGCACACTACGGCCAATCCGGTGAACAGCATCACCAGCAGGGCCGTCCACTGGTCCTGCGGCCAGTAGGTCGACGCGGTCACCGGCGCCAGGTTGAAGCCGATCAGCATCACGACCGCGCCGGTCACGACCGGCGGCATGGCCGCGTGGATGATCCGGGCGCCGAAGCGCTGCACGGCCAGACCCGCCAGGAAGAGCACCACACCGACGGCGAAGACCGCGCCGGTGACCGTGGCGCTGCTGCCGCCGCTCGCCCGGATGGTCGCCGCGACCCCGACGAAGGAGAGCGAACAGCCCAGGTAGCTGGGCACCTGGCCGCGCGTGGCCAGCAGGAAGATGGCCGTCGCGACACCCGACATCATGATCGCCAGGTTCGGGTCCAGACCCATCAGGACCGGGGCGACGAACGACGCGCCGAACATCGCGACCACGTGCTGGGCACCGAGCCCGAACGTACGCGGCCACGAGAGCCGTTCGTCGGGCCGTACCACGGCCCCCGGCGCGGGGGTCTTCCCGTCGCCGTGCAAGGTCCAGCGCACGCCGAGGCCCATGGTCGCTCCCTGAATGGTGTAGGTGCGGAGCCGGTTGCCTCGACGGGCACGTCGCTGCCGCAGAAATGATCAGCGCCATGGTAATGCCGGTCCGCGGTGTACTCGCGGCCGGGCACCGCCCTGAGCACGGCCGACGCGTCCGGCCGGGGAGCGGACCGGCCGGACGGGTGTGCGTCTCAGCCGCGCGGCTCGGCGGCCGCCGCTCCCGGGGCACCGGCCCGCGGGGGCGCCGCCCGGCGCCCGCCCGTCCGCAGTACCCCGGCCCCCAGCACCAGCCCGAAGGCCAGCACCGTCACCAGACCGAACGACACCACCAGCGAGGTCGCCTGGGCCAGCGAACCGATCGCGGACGGTGCGATCAGCCCCGAGGTGTACGTGATCGTGGCGACCCCCGCGATCGCCTGGCTCGGGTTCGGCCCGCTGCGCCCGGCGGCGGCGAAGGCCAGCGGGACGACCACGGCCACCCCGAGCCCCAGCAGCCCGAAGCCGCACATCGCGAGCACCGCGTTCGGCGCGGCGACGACGAGCAGCCCGCCGGCCGTCGCGAGGGCGCCACCGGCCCGTACCGTCCGCACCGCGCCGAAGCGGTCCACCACCCGGTCGCCCGCGATCCGGGCGACCGCCATGGTCAGCGCGAACGCCGTCGTGGAGGCCGCGGCGAGTCCGGCGGAGGTGTCCATGACGTCTCGGAGATAGACCGCGGACCAGTCCAGGCTGGCGCCCTCGGCGAACACCGCGCAGAAGCCCACCGCGCCGATGACCAGCGCGGACCTCGGCGGCAGCGTGAAGCGCGGCGGCGGCTCCTCGTCCGGTTCGCTGCGCAGGTCCAGTACGCCGCGGCAGGCGATCAGGCCCAGCAGGGTGAGCACCAGGGCGGCCAGCGCGTGGTGCAGCCGGGCGTCGGCGCCCAGATGCGCGGCCACCGTGCCCGCCGCCGAACCGAGCAGCGCGCCCGCACTCCACATCCCGTGCAGCCCCGACATGATCGACTTGTCGAGCCGGTTCTCCACCTCGACGCCCAGGGCGTTCATCGCCACGTCCGACATGCCGGCCGTCGCCCCGTACACGAAGAGCGCGGCGCACAGGGTCAGCAGGTTCGGCGCCAGCGCCGGCAGCACCAGGGCCAGCGTCCACAGGGCGAGCAGCGCGCGCAGCGCGGTCCGGGCGCCCAGGCGGTGGCTGATCGCACCCGCCAGCGGCATGGCGACCGAGGCGCCGATCGCCGGGAAGGCGAGCGCGAGGCCGAGCTGACCCGCACTGATCCCGGTGTGGTCCTGGATCCAGGGCACCCGGGTGGCGAAGCTGCCGGTCACCGCTCCGTGCACGGTGAACACCGCGGCGACGGCGTACCTGGCCCGTCTCACCTGCTCCGTCCCGAACTCCGCGTCGGTGGAATCCGATGTCATGCCGCCATGCCCTCCCTTGGGAATGCCCTGTCGTCGGTGGTCACGGTGCCCGTGTCCACGGTGCGGGCCGTAAACTATCAGGAACCCTGCCTGATAAATAGTGCGCCGGACGTACCGGTGCGGCAGTGATCTGGAAGGATCCCGGCATGCCCGCATCCCCGAGCACCGCACGGGCCATCAACGACCGGCTCGCCCTGAGACTGCTCCAGCAGGACGGCCCGCTGACGGCCGCGCAGTTGAAAACGCTGACCGGCCTGTCCCGGCCCACCGTCGCCGACCTGGTCGAACGCCTGCAGGGAGCCGGACTGATCCGGGTCGTCGGCGAGGCCGGTGCCCGGCGCCGGGGCCCCAACGCCCGGCTGTACGGGATCGTCGCCGACCGCGCCCACCTCGCCGCCCTCGACGTACGCACCGACAGCGTCGCCGTGGCCGTGGCCGATCTGCTCGGCACCACGCTCGCCGAGGCGACCCTGCCGATCGGCGGCGACACCGCCACCGAGGCCGCCGCCGAGCAGGCCGCCGCGCTCCTGGAGCGCACCGCGCGGGAGGCCGGGGCGGGCCCGCTGCACAGCGTCGGCATCGGCGCTCCCGGCCTGATCGACCCGGCCACCGGCGAACTGCGCGACACCACCGGGCTGCCCGCCTGGCACCGGCGGCTGGTCCGGGTGCTCCAGCAACGGCTGCCCGCGACCGTGCTCGTCGAGAACGAGACCAACCTCGCCGCCGTCGCCGAGTACCGCGACGGCGCGGCCGCCGGCCAGGACACCTTCGTGCTCCTGTGGCTCGGCCGCGGGGTCGGCGCCGCCGTCATGCTGGACGGCAGGCTGCGCCGGGGGGCCTCCGGCGGCGCGGGCGAGATCGGCTTCATGCCGGTGCCCGGCGTCACCGCCACTCCGTCGGCCCTCAATTGCGACGGCGGTTTCCACTCGCTGGTGGGCTCCGCCCCGGTCTGCGAACTGGCCGCCGCCCACGGCATCGCGGTGCCCCCCGACACCGAGGGGGACGGGGAGAAGGAGCCGGGCGCGGCCTCTGCCGTCCGGGCCGCGCTGGCCGGGGACGGGGAGGGCGGGGGCGAGGTGTTCCTGGACGCGCTCGCCGGGCGTCTGGCGGTCGGTGCCGCCGCCGTCGTCTCGGTGCTCGACCCGGGCTGTGTGGTGCTGGCGGGCGAGATCGGTCACGCGGGCGGCGACGCGCTCGCGGCCCGGGTCGAGGAGCGGCTGGCCGTCATGTCACCGCTGCGCACCGAGGTCAGGGCCGGGCGGCTGGGCGGCGCGGCGGTGCTCCGGGGCGCGCTGCTGGCAGCCCGCGACGCGGCCCAGGACGACCTCTTCGGCACCGCCTGAGACACGCATGGACCCGGCGGTGACCAGGGGTGAACCGGTCACCGCCGGGCGGTTTCGGGGAGCGGGTCAGCAGGCGCCGAGGTCCTGCCAGACGCCCCAGTCGCCGGTGGAGCCGGGCGTCTCGCCCTTCGTCCACCACTTGGCCTTCCACTGGTGTCCGTCGTGGGCGACCGTCGCGCCCGCCCCGTACTCGGCGGTCGCGGACCAGACGGTGGCGGTGCAGCTGCCGCCGCCGGGGCCCGGGGACGGGCTGGTCGACGGGTTTGGCGTGGGCGAGGTGCCGGTGCCCGGCTCGACCACCGTGGTGCCGCGCGCCAGGTCGGCGGCGAGCGCGTAGGACTTCCCGCCGAAGGTCACCGTCCAGTTCGACGGGGTGGAGGTGGGCAGGTAGTAGACGAAGTCCAGCTGCACGGAGGCGCCCGGGGCCAGGCTCTGCCAGCCCGGCAGCTTCAGCGAGACCCGGTTGTAGTCGCCCTTGAGCCCGCCGGCGTTGCCCGTGCCCGTGTGGTCGCTGCGCACGATCGTGGTGCCGAAGCCGGACTGGTCCTTGGCGTTGGCGGGCGCCGAGGTCGCGTAGTCGAACTGGAACTCCGTGCCGCCGGGCAGCGTCGCCCCGGTGTTGTTGGTGATCGTCAGCTTGGGGCTGATCGGGTAGTTGGAGTCGCCGAGCGGGAACTGGCCGAACGACACGTCGATGTCCAGCGCCTCGGCGGGCAGGCCGACGGTGGAGCGCTTCGCGCCGTACGGGGCGGCCGACCTGAACGCGTCGTACATCGTCGAGGTCAGCGTCGAGCCCGGCTCGTACTGGCCCTTGGCGGCGTTCCAGCCGTAGTCGCCCGCCAGCTCCCAGATCATGGTGCCGCCGATGCCCTTGTCGACGACGTACTTCGCCTTCGCGGCGACCGACTGCTCGTCCTCGGTGGACAGGAAGACCTTCTTCTCGGCGTTCCACAGCCAGGGCGCGACCAGCGTCGAGTCGTACTCACGGGCGTAGGTGCCGGTCAGCTTGGTGTCGGCGGGGAAGCCGTAGTCGGTGACGTAGTCCGCGACGACACCCTTCTCCAGGTTCTTGGCGTGCCACATCGGGTTGGAGCCCGCCGGGGACTCCTTGCCGTCGGCGTCCTGGTCGTGCCAGAGGTTGTCGATGCCGACCGCGCCGTCACCGCACTTGGTCAGCCCCGAACCGGCCGGGCAGTCGGTGGTGGCGGCCCGGCCCCACAGCCCGTCCGTACCGCCCTGCACGTTCTTGAAGCCGCGGGTGTAGTACGGCAGCCCGATGTTGATCCGGCCGGCGGGCATGGAGCCGCGGAAGTAGTGGTACGCCCAGTCGGTGTTCAGATAGCCGACGCCGCCGTACTGCGAGGTGGAGTAGACGCCCGCCTGGGCGAGTTCGGCGTCCTTGCCGTCGTCGAACAGCGCCGCGTTGGGGCCGACGTACTCGTTCCAGGCGCCGTGCAGGTCGTACGACATGATGTTGACGTAGTCCAGGTACTTCTGGACCTGGAAGGTCTCCATCCCGCGCAGCAGATAGCCGGAGGAGGGTGCCGCCACGCTCAGCAGGTAGTGGGTGCCGTCGGCGGCTGAGGCCCGGTCGAGCCTCTCGCGCAGGGTCTTCATCAGCGCGGCGTAGCCCTTGACCAGCCCGGCCCGGCGCGCGTTGGAGAGCGTCCGGTCCAGCGGGTTGCCCGAGTCCTTCATGGTCGTCGGGTACTCGTAGTCGATGTCGACGCCGTTGAAGCCGTACTTCCTGACGAACGCGACGGCCGAGTCGGCGAAGGTGTCGATGCCCGCCCGGTTGACCGAGCCGTCGGCGTTGGTCGCCATCGAGTAGAACCCGCCGGAGTCCACCCGCCTGCCGCTGTCGTCGAAGTAGCCGCCGGTCTCGGCCCAGCCGCCCACCGACACCATCGTCTTCACGCCCGGGTACTTCTTCTTGAACTTGGTGAGCTGGTTGAAGTGGCCCTTGTAGGGGAGGGCCGGGTCCATCTCGGCGCCCGCGACGCCCGGCCAGGTCATGCCGGTCGCGGGGTTGGCCGGCCCGTCGGAGCCCACGGAGAGCTTGTTGGCACCGTCGACATGGGCGAACGCGTAATTCAGATGGGTGACTTTGTCCCAGGGGATGTCGGAGGCGAGGTAGGCGGGCTTGCCGTCCTTGCCGGTCCGCCAGCCGGTGAAGTAGCCGATGACCCGCCGCTGGTGGTCGGCGCCCATCTTCTCGCGGCCCTCGGCGTCGTACACGGAGCAGTAGGGGACGGCGACGCCGGGCGTCTCGTAGAGGCCGTCGGGGCGACAGGACTCCTGGTCGGCGGCGGCCGACGGGGTGGCGGCGAGCGAGCTCAGCAGTAGTCCGGCGACGGCGGCGCCGGCGGCGAGCAGGGTGGCTCTCGCGCGGATGGGGGACAGCACGTTCGGTTCCTCCCGGGGAGGTTCGGCGGCACACAACTTGCAGGGGGAAGGGTCGTGTTGATGTCCCGGGCGTGCGCACGCCGCGGAACGGCTCCTCGGAGGTGACGCAGACATTAAAAGGACTAGACCAGTGCGTCAATAGGTCTGGACCATCAGGGGGTGGCCCGTCCCGGAACGGGCGACTTGTGAGGCAGTCCACAGGCACTCACCCGTATGGTCCACCGTCGTCCGTGGCACACTGGCCCTGTACCAGCAGCAGCGCACTCCGGGGTCGGTGTAATTCCGAACCGGCGGTTATAGTCCGCGACCCGTCCGCATCCAGCGGCCGGTTGACCAGGTGGGATTCCTGGACCGACGGTTAAAGTCCGGATGGGAGGCAGTGCGCGGCGGGCCGTTTCGCGGGTACGCCGCCGTCGGCGGAGGGTTTTCGGGCGACCGATGCCTTCCGGTTCTTCCGGCATTTCCGGCGTTCCCCCGTGGCGTTCCCGCTTTCTCTGTCGTCATCGACAGGCCCCGGAGTCCGTGCCCGAAGAGGCAGGAGGACACCGGTGGACACCGCAGCCGACATCACCGCCATGCGCCGCGCGATCGCGCTCGCCGCCCGCGGTCTCGGCTCCACCAGCCCCAACCCCGTCGTCGGCTGCGTCGTGCTCGATGCCGGGGGCCGCCCCGCGGGAGAGGGCTTCCACCGGCGGGCGGGCGGACCGCATGCCGAGATCCACGCCCTGCGCGAGGCGGGCGACCGTGCCCGCGGCGGCACGGCCTACGTCACTCTCGAACCCTGCAACCACACCGGCCGCACCGGCCCCTGCGCCCAGGCCCTCATCGAGGCCGGGATCGCCCGGGTCGTCTACGCGGTCGGCGACCCGAACCCGCAGGCCACCGGCGGCGGCGACACCTTGCGCGGCGCCGGGGTCACGGTCGGACAGGGGCTCCTCGCCGCCGAGGCCGAGGCGGGCAATACGGCCTGGCTGACCTCGGTGCGGCTCGGCCGCCCCCACGTCCTGTGGAAGTACGCGGCGAGCCTCGACGGCCGGATCGCGGCCGCCGACGCGACCAGCCGCTGGATCAGCTCCCCGGAGTCCCGCGCCGACGTCCACCGGCTGCGCGCGGAGGCCGACGCGGTGGTGGTCGGTTCCGGCACCGCCCGCACCGACGACCCGCAGCTCGGGGTGCGTGGCATCGAGGGTGCCACCCAGCCGCTGCGGGTGGTCGTCGACACCGGTGCCGCGGCCGTGCGCCCCGGCGCCCGCGTCCTCGACGACACCGCCCCCACCCTGATCGCCGTCGCCGAGGACGCCGACGCCCGGCACCTGCCCCGGCAGGCCGTCCTGCGGCTGCCCCGCGCCGCGGAGGGCCCCGGCCTGGACCTGCCCGCCCTGCTCCGCGCCCTGTACGGGCGCGGCGTCCGCTCCGTACTCCTCGAAGGCGGGCCGACCCTGGCCGGGTCCTTCGTCGCCGCGGGCGTGGTCGACAAGGTCGTCGGCTACCTCGCCCCCGTACTCCTCGGCGCCGGCCCCGCGGCCCTCGCCGACGCCGGAATCACCACCATCGCCGAGGCGTTGCGCCTCGATGTGACCGAGACCGTTCGTATCGGCCCCGATCTGCGCATCACCGCCGTCCCCGGCACCGACCGGAAGGGAAACTGAGTGTTCACCGGAATTGTCGAAGAACTGGGCGAGGTCACCGCCGTCGAGCAGCTCGCCGACGCCTCCCGCTTCCGCCTGCGCGGCCCCGTGGTCACCGAGGGCGCCAAGCACGGCGACTCCATCGCCGTCAACGGTGTCTGCCTCACCGTCGTCGAACTGGGCGACGGAGAGTTCACCGCGGACGTGATGGCCGAGACCCTCGACCGGTCCAGCCTCGGCGCCCTGGCCACCGGCTCCCGGGTCAACCTGGAGCGCCCGATGGCGGTCGGCGGCAGGCTCGGCGGCCACATCGTCCAGGGACACGTCGACGGCACGGGCCGCATCGTCGCGCGCGAGCCCTCCGAGAACTGGGAGATCGTGAAGATCTCCCTCCCCGCGGGGCTGAGCCGCTACGTGGTGGAGAAGGGCTCCATCACCGTCGACGGCGTCAGCCTCACCGTGGTGGACGCCGGACCCGACTACTTCACCATCAGCCTCATCCCCACCACCCTCGCCCTGACCACGCTCGGCATCAAGAAGCCCGGCGACCCGGTCAACCTGGAGGTGGACGTCATCGCGAAGTACGTCGAGCGGCTGCTCGGCCACGGCGCCCAGGACCGCGAGGAGCCGGTGGAATGACCTCCCTGCACTGGCTGAACTCGGAGGCGTTCACCCTCTTCGGCCAGCACATCATCTGGTCCGACATGATCGGCAACACGGTCGGTCTGATCGCGCTGACGCTCGGCTGGCTCCGCTCCGTCTGGACCTGGCCCGCCCAGCTGCTGTCCGGCGTCGTCCTGGTCGCGGCCAATGTCTCCGTGCACCAGGCGGGCAGCGTCGGCAAGCAGGTCATCGTCATCGCGGTGGCCGTCTGGGGCTGGCAGCAGTGGACCCGGGGCAGGCAGCGGGCCCAGGACGGCTCCATAGCCGTACGGTTCGCCACCTGGCGCGAGCGCGGCTGGCTGCTGGGCGGCGCCGCGGCCGGCACCCTCGCGGTCGGCGGCCTGCTCACCGCGTTCCCCTCGCTGTCCTGGAGCCCGTGGGCGGACGCGTACATCTTCGCCGGGACGCTCGTCGCGATGCTCGCCCAGGCCCGCGGCATGGTCGAGTTCTGGTTCGCCTGGCTGCTGGTCGACCTCGTCGGCGTACCGCTGAACTTCCACAGCGGGCTCGCCTTCTCCGGTCTCATCTACGTCGTGTACGGCGCCCTGGTCCTGTGGGGCATGCGCGACTGGTGGCTGCGTTCGCGGACACCCGCTCTGAAGGGAGCCACGGCATGACTGCCCAGCCCACCTGGCTGCACCGGGAATCCGGCGAGGCCGGCGAGGACCTGCGCCTGGACCCCGTCGAGCAGGCGATCCGTGACATCGCCGCCGGACGGCCCGTGGTCGTCGTCGACGACGAGGACCGGGAGAACGAGGGAGACCTCGTCGTCGCCGCCGAGAAGGCCACCCCCGAGATCGTCGCGTTCATGATGAGCGAGTGCCGCGGCCTGATCTGCGCGCCGATGGAGGGCGACGAGCTGGACCGGCTCGACCTCCCGCAGATGGTCGAACGCAACACCGAGTCGATGCGCACCGCGTTCACCGTCTCCGTCGACGCCGCTCCTGCCCACGGCGTCACCACCGGTATCTCCGCCGCCGACCGGGCCGCCACGCTCCGGCTGCTGGCGGGCGGCGAGGCGGGCCCCGGCGACTTCGTCCGGCCCGGCCACGTCTTCCCGCTCCGCGCCCGCTCCGGCGGCGTCCTGGTCCGCAACGGCCACACCGAGGCGGCCGTCGACCTCGCCCGGCTCGCCGGACTGCGGCCCGCCGGGGCCATCGTGGAGATCGCGGGCGAGGACGGGGTGATGCTGCGGCTGCCCCAGCTGGTCCCCTTCGCCCGCAAGCACGGCCTCACGATCATCTCCATCGAGGACCTGATCGCCTACCGCCGCAGCTCGGAGCCGACCGTGCGCCGGGAGGCCGAGGTACGGCTGCCGACCGCCTTCGGCGCGTTCACCGCGTACGGCTACCGCTCCACCACCGACGGCGTCGAGCACGTCGCGCTGGTCCACGGCGACCTCGGCGACGGGGACGACGTGCTGGTCCGGGTCCACTCCGAGTGCCTGACCGGCGACATCTTCCAGTCGCAGCGCTGCGACTGCGGCCCCCAGCTGCACGCCTCCATGCGCCGGATCACCGAGGAGGGCCGCGGCGTCGTGGTCTACCTGCGCGGCCACGAGGGCCGGGGCATCGGCCTGCTGTCCAAGCTCCGCGCCTACGAACTCCAGGAACGCGGCATCGACACCCTCGACGCCAACCTGGAGCTGGGACTGCCCGCCGACGCCCGGGACTACGCGGCAGGCGCCCAGATCCTCAAGGACCTCGGCGTCCAGAGCCTGAGGCTGATGACCAACAACCCCGACAAGACGGCCGCGATCCTGCGGCACGGACTCGCCGTCACCGGCCGGGAACCGATGCCCGTCCAGGCGGGCGAGCACAATCTGCGCTACCTGCGCACCAAGCGCGACCGCATGGGGCACGACCTGCCCTGGCTCGACACCGCCACGGCGTCGACCTGCGGCAACCAGTGATCCCGGCCGATCCGGCGATCTCACGGAAACGAACCACAGGAGAGACATGAGCGGCAAGGGTGCACCCGAACTGTCCGTACGCAACTGCGGCGACCTGCGCGTGGCGGTCGTCGCCGCGCAGTGGCACGAGAAGGTGATGGACGGACTCGTCGACGGCGCGCTGCGCGCCCTGCACGAGCTCGGGATCGACGAACCGACCCTGCTCCGGGTACCCGGCAGCTTCGAACTCCCCGTCGTGGCCAAGGTCCTCGCCGGCCGCGGCTACGACGCGATCGTCGCCCTCGGCGTGATCATCCGCGGTGGCACCCCGCACTTCGAATACGTGTCCACCGGTGTCACGAACGGGTTGACCCAGGTCGCCGTGGACACCGGCGTCCCGGTCGGCTTCGGCGTCCTGACCTGCGACACCGAGGAACAGGCACTCGACCGCGCGGGGCTGGAGGGGTCCAACGAGGACAAGGGCCACGAAGCGGTCACCGCGGCCGTCGCCACCGCCGCCACGCTGCGCACCGTCAGCGAGCCCTGGCGCTGAACCGGGGTGGAGCACCCCGTACTCTAAGACCCATCATGGCGAACAAAACCTTCGAAGAGCTCTTCACCGAGCTCCAGCACAAGGCCGCCAACGGCGACCCCTCCACTTCCCGTACCGCCGAGCTCGTGCACAAGGGCGTCCATGCCATCGGCAAGAAGGTCGTCGAAGAGGCCGCCGAGGTCTGGATGGCCGCCGAGCACGAGGGCAAGGACGCAGCCGCCGAGGAGATCTCCCAGCTGCTGTACCACGTCCAGGTGATGATGGTCGCCCGCGGCATCTCGCTCGACGACGTCTACGCCCATCTCTGAGCACCACCCCGCATCACCCCAGCACCGCGCACACCCGCACATCCGCACGCAACTCCTCCCCGCAAAGGAACCCGACCTCATGCTGCGCATCGCCGTCCCCAACAAGGGTTCACTCTCCGGGCCTGCGATGGCGATGCTCCATGAGGCCGGCTACCAGCAGCGCAAGGAGTCCAAGGAACTCGTCCTGGTCGACCCGGAGAACGAGGTCGAGTTCTTCTACCTCCGCCCGCGCGACATCGCGATCTACGTCAGCTCCGGCCGCCTCGACATCGGCATCACCGGCCGCGACCTGCTGCTGGACTCCGGCGCCGATTCCGAGGAGATCCTCCAGCTCGGCTTCGCCCGCTCCACCTTCCGCTACGCCACCAAGCCCGGCACCGCGAAGGGACCGGAGGACTTCGACGGCAAGACGATCGCCACCTCCTACGAGGGCATCGTGGCCAAGCACCTCGCCGACGCCGGGGTCAACGCCTCCGTCGTCCACCTCGACGGCGCGGTCGAGACCGCCATCGAGCTGGGCGTCGCCCAGGTCATCGCCGACGTCGTGGAGACCGGCACCAGCCTGCGCAACGCCGGACTCGAAGTCATCGGCGAGCCGATCATGACGTCGGAGGCGGTCGTCATCCGCCGCACCGGCGCCCCCGGCGACGACCCCAAGGTGCAGCAGTTCCTCCGCCGCCTCCAGGGCGTCCTGGTCGCCCGCTCCTACGTGATGATGGACTACGACTGCCGCGTCGAGCACCTGGAGCGCGCCGTCGCCCTCACCCCGGGCCTGGAGTCGCCGACCATCTCGCCGCTGCACCACGAGGGCTGGGTCGCCGTCCGCTCCATGGTCGCCGCTCGCGAGGCCCAGCGGATCATGGACGATCTCTACGCCCTCGGCGCCCGCGCCATCCTCACCACCGCCATCCACGCCTGCCGCCTCTGACGGCACGGCGGCCCCGGAAGACAGAAGAGCGACATGTCCGCCCCCGCACCCCGGCCCGAACTCCCCACCCTTCCCGTCACGTTCCGGCCGACCCGCACCCGGGTCGTCCTGCTGACGGTGGGTGCGGTGATGTTCCTCGTCATCACCGCCGTCGCCCTGACCCTGGACAAGCTGGGGCCGGGGGAGCGGGCCAGCTTCGTCTTCACGGCACTGCTGTTCTTCGGAGTGCTCGCGCTGCTCAGCCGCCCGAAGGTCGTCGCGGACGCGGACGGGGTGACCGTGGTCAATCTCACCCGGACGCGCCGGCTGTCCTGGGCGGAGATCCTCCGGGTCAACCTGCGCGTCGGCGACCCCTGGGTCTTCCTCGACCTGAGCGACGGCACCAGCATGCCCGCCCTCGGCATCCAGCCGGGCATCGCCAAGCAGCAGGCCATCCGGGATGCCCGGACACTCCGTGAGCTCGCCGAGAACCACGGCACCGGAACGGATATCGGCTGAGCCCCCTGCCCCGCACGGCCTGTTCTTGACTATTCTGGAGGACGGCGGTACCCCTGCGTACCCCCGCCCCGCACCGGAAGGTCCATGAGCAACGGGACCGGCGGGGCTTTCCTGCGACCCAAGGAGTGACTCCTTCCAGCAATGGACGGATCGTCCGGTAGTACCTGCGCCGCCCCTTCCCCGGAGGCGGCGGCATGACCACCCCCCTGCTGCTCCTCGGAGCGGCATTCCTTCTCATCCTCGCCAACGGATTCTTCGTGGCGGCCGAATTCGGACTCGTCACGGTGGAACGGCCGGACGCCGAGCGCGCCGCGGCCGAGGGCGACCGGCGGGCCCGTACCGTCGTCGGAGCCCTGCGCGAACTCTCCTTCCAGCTCTCCGGCACCCAGCTCGGCATCACCATCACCTCACTGGTCGTCGGCATGCTCGCCGAACCGGCGCTCGCCCAGCTGCTGGAGGGCCCGCTCACCGCGATCGGACTGCCCGACGGCGCGGTCTCCGGCGTCAGCGTGCTGATCGGGATGATGGCGGCGTCCGCCGTCCAGATGGTGATCGGCGAACTCGTGCCCAAGAACTGGGCGGTCTCCCGGCCGCTCCAGGTCGCCCGGTTCGTCGCCGGTCCCCAGCGCCGCTTCTCCGCGGCCTTCCGACCGGTGATCAGCCTGCTGAACACCGTGGCCAACCGGCTGGTGCGGATGCTGGGCGTCGAGCCCACCGACGAACTGGCCTCCGCCCGCACCCCCGGCGAGCTGGTCTCCCTGGCCAAGCACTCGGCCGAGGCGGGCACCCTCGAGCAGGACACCGCGGACCTCTTCGTGCGGACCCTCTCGCTCGCCGGGCTCACCGCCCAGCACGTCATGACCCCGCGCGTGAAGGTCAGCGCCCTGCAGTCCTCGGCGACCGCACAGGACGTCCTCAATCTCACCCGCGCCACCGGCCTCTCCCGCTTTCCCGTCTACCGGGAGCGGATCGACGAGGTCATCGGCATGATCCACCTCAAGGACGCGCTCGCCGTGCCCGCCCAGGACCGGCTCCGCACCTCCGCGGGACGGATCGCCGTACCGCCGCTGCTGGTGCCGGAGACCCTGCCCGTCGAACAGCTGCTCCAGCGGCTGCGCAACGAGCAGCCGATCGCCGTCGTCGTCGACGAGTACGGCGGCACCGCCGGGGTCGTCACCCTGGAGGACATCATCGAGGAGCTGGTCGGAGAGGTCAGGGACGAGCACGACGCCGAAGGCGCCGACCGTCCGGAACTGGCCCCCGCCGCCCCCGAGGACGGCCGCCCGGCCTGGGAGGCCGACGGCAGCTGCCGTGTGCTCACCCTGCGCCGGATAGGACTCGACGTCCCCGACGGGCCGTACGAGACCGTGGCCGGGCTCGTCGCCGACCTGCTGGGGCGCATCCCCGCCCCCGGTGACCGGGCCGAACTGCCCGGCTGGCGGATCTCCGTCCGCCAGGTCGGCCACTACCGCGCCGAGCGGGTCCGCTTCGTACGCACGGCGGAATCCGTCACCGACGCCCCCCAGCAGCACCACGTCCTGGAGGGCGTCCGATGAGCCTGGCCCAACTGCTCTTCGCCGCGCTCCTCGTGCTGGCGAACGGCTTCTTCGTCGGCGCCGAGTTCGCCCTGGTCTCGGTACGCCGCAGCCAGGTCGAGCCCCTCGCCGCGGCCGGGTCGGCACGGGCCCGCCAGGTGCTGTACGGCCTGGAGAACCTCCCGCAGATGATGGCCGCCGCCCAGTTCGGCATCACCGTCTGCTCCCTGACCCTCGGCGCCGTGGCCGAACCGACCGTCGCCCACCTCCTGGAGCCGGTCTTCGAAGCGGTTCACCTGCCCGAGGGACTCGTCCACCCGCTCGGCTACGTCCTGGCCCTCGCCTTCGTGGTCTTCCTCCACCTCGTCATCGGCGAGATGGTCCCGAAGAACCTCGCGATGGCGGCGCCCGAGCGGACCGCGCTCTGGCTCAGCCCTGGCCTGGTCGGCTTCGCCCGGCTCTGCCGACCGGTGACCGCCGCGCTGGGCGCCTGCGCCCGGCTGGTGCTCCGGCTCTTCGGTGTCGAGCCGAAGGACGAGGTGGAGGCGGTCATCACCAGCGAGCAGCTCAACCGGCTCGTCGAGGACTCCGGCCAGGCCGGGCTCCTGGAGCCGGAGGCGCAGGAGCGGCTGGAGGACGCGCTGGAGCTGGGCAGCCGGCCGGTCACCGACGTACTGCTGCGCCGGGCCTCCCTCGTCACCGTCGACCCGTCCGTCACCCCGCGCCGGATCGAGGAGCTGACCGTACGCACCGGCTACTCACGCTTCCCGGTGTGCGCGGAGGGCGGCGGTCCGTTCATGGGCTTTCTGCACGTCAAGGACGTCCTGGACCTGGAGGACGGTGAACGGGCCGTCCCCCAGCACCTCTGGCGGCCGATGGTCACCGTCCGGGCCGAGCTGCCGCTGGACGACGCGCTGACCGTGATGCGCCGGGCGGCCACCCACCTGGCGCAGGTCGCCGACGCCTCGGGCCGGATCCTCGGCCTGGTCGCCATGGAGGACGTCCTGGAGACGCTCGTCGGCGAGGTGCGCGACCCGGCCCACCGGATCGCGGTCCCGCGCCGCTCCGCGGAGCCCGCGTCCACGCCGACCGGCCACGGCGGACTCACCGCGGCGGTCCGTTAGGCCGGGGCCGGCGGATCATGACCGGGGCCGGCCGGCCCCGGCCCGCCGGACCCGGCCCGGCCCACGCCCCGCCGCCGGAGCGGACCGGTCCTTCCCACGGTCCCTCCGGCGGCCCGGAGCCTCACAGCGCGGGCGGCTCCTGCGGCCCCCGGCCCACCGGACCGCGCCCCGACAGCACCTCGCCGTACGCCTGCATGAGATCCGGCAGCCGCAGGGTCGCCAGATCGTCCCGGCCCGGCACCGACGCGTAGCCGGAGAGCCGCAGATCGCGGTAGGCGCAGCTCTTCTCGTACAGGGTGCGCAGGAACCTGCCGTTGCCCAGCTCGTCGATCCAGCCCTGCTCGACGACATGACCGCTGATGGACCGCAGCTCCTCCAGGGACTCCGGGTCCCACATGTCGCCGTTCTCCGCCGCCAGCACCTCACCGATCGAGGTGAGCTCCGCCGGACGGTAGCTCGGGAAGTCGACCCGGGTGGTGAAGCGCGAGGAGAGCCCGGGGTTGGTGGCCAGCAGCCGGTCCATGCCCTCCGGATAGCCGGCGAGGATCACGACCAGATGGTCGCGGTTGTCCTCCGCCCGCTTCAGCAGGACCTGAAGGGCCTCGTCGCCGTACGCGTCGCCCTTGCTGTAGCCGCTGTTGGCGAGGCTGTACGCCTCGTCGACGAAGAGCACCCCGCCGAGCGCCGAGTCGATCAGCTCATTGGCCTTGACCGCCGTCTGACCGAGGAACTCGCCCACCAGGTCCGCCCGCTGGGCCTCCACCAGATGGTCACCGCCGAGCAGCCCCAGCGCGTAGAAGACCCGGCCCAGGATGCGGGCCACCGTCGTCTTGCCCGTGCCGGACGGGCCGGAGAAGACGAAGTGGCGCTTCGGCGGCTGCACCGGCAGCCCTTGGCCGGACCGCAGCCGCGCCATGTTCAGCTGCGCCGACAACGCCTTCACCTGGCGCTTGACCGGCTCCAGGCCCACCATCCGCTCCAGCTCCGCCAGGGCCTCGGCCAGCAGCACCGGATCGCTGGGCCCCGCCGGGAACGGCGAGGGCGGCTGACCGGGCACCGCCGACCGGTGCCGTGCCCCGCCGGACGGCGGAGCCATCCCCACGCCCGGCAGAACCGGAGGATCGGTGCCGGGCCGCAGCTCCCGGCCGTCCGGGGGCTCGGCGCCGGGCAGCGGCGCATCCGGATCCGGCTGCGTCTCCGACCCGACGCCGTCCGTACCGAATCCGGCCAGCGACACGGCGGCCAGACTCGCGGCGTCGTCGGTGCCCTCCAGCCCGTCGTAGTCCGCGATCGCGGCGAGCCGCGCGGCGGTGTCCATGAACGTCGGATCGATGCGGTGCACCGCCCGGTACAGCGGCAGGGCGGCGGCACTGCGGCCGGTGCCCTCATGGGCGCGGGCCAGCCAGTAACGCAGCTCCTTGCGCTGCGGCTGCTCGCTGCGGCAGCGCATCAGGGCCGTGGCGAGCATCGGCTCGGCCTGTCCGTACATCTCCAGACGCACCCGCGCCATGCCGCCGAACAGCCCCGCCTCGATGCCGAGCAGCGGATCGTCCGTCAGCTGCTCGGTGTTGCGTACCAGCTGCTCCCAGTCCTTGACCAGGTACGAGCGGCAGGCGTGCAGGAAGCGCACCTGCGGGTCGGTGTCCACCGGCGGCAGACCCGCGAGCGCCCGGTCCAGTTCGGGGACGTGGCGGCCGTCCAGCCAGTGCGAGGCGTGCGCGAGCAGCAGATCGCGCCCGCTCTCCAGCACCGGCTGCACCCACCATCCCAGCCAGTACCAGGAGTTGAGCGTGCGCCGGTGGCGGGTGCGCTGCTCGCCGAAGCGCTCGCGGTGGCGGTACATGCGCAGCAGCGCGGTCGTCGTGTCGACCCTCAGCGCATGGAGGCCGAGCCAGCCGTCCGCCATGCCGGGATCGAGACGTACCGCGGCCCTGAACTCCTCCTCGGCCTGCGGATAGGCGCCCACGGTGTAGGCGTCCACGCCGCGCAGCCAGGCCAGGTCGGCCGGGGCCTGTGCGCCCTGCGTGCCGATGTCCATCTGGTCCCCCACAAACCGTGCCCCCAGGATGTCCCGCCGCACGATTCTGCCCACCGGGGAGCGTCGAATCACTTTGCCGCGGACGGGAATTGACCGCACCGAGAGGCATCGTACCTGCGCAGGGAGTATGCGACTAAGGGCTCCGCGGGCGGAAGGAGGACCGTGACCCACGGTGAGCGGACCGCGCGCGAAGCGGCCGGGAAGGGGGCACGAGGGCAGAACGAAGCCCCCGATCACGGGGGAACAATCGGGGGCTTCGCGTCTGTCGGGGCTCCGAAAAGCCGCACATTGAGAACGTAAGACCTGTACCGCCCCCGGGTCAAGCGGAGTTGAGGTACTCCCGGGGCGATTTCTCACCATTCGCTACGACGCCGTGTCGTGCTCACGCTCGGTGACGGAATGGTTCGTTCCCGCCGCGGAGGCGGGCCCGTCCAGCAACGCGTACCCCGCGGGCAACTGCCGCACCAGGGTGTCCGCGTACGGGCGCGAAGGATCGGCCGAGAAGTGCTCCGCCTCGGCCGCCGTCCACCCGTCCCAGAACTCCGTGAGCGCGGGCCCGTCCCGGCGCCGTCCGCGCTCCCAGGACTCCGCCGCGCCCAGGTCCATCCACAGCAGCCGGGCCAGCCGGGGCCGCACCGCCCGGCGGCCGGCCCCGACCCCCTCGACCAGCACCACCGGGGCGGGCGGAAGGAGGCGCGGCGCGCCGAACCGGCGGGCGGTCCAGTCGTACGGCGTGTACCGCGCGCACCCGCCGCGCTCCAGCGGCTCCAGCACCTGCTCGCGCAGCCGGTCCGTCCAGGTGAAGCAGGAGTCGTGGCTGGCCACGTCGTCCAGGTGCAGGACCGGGGCGTCGCCGAGGGCCGTGGCCAGACGGGCGGTGAAGGTGCTCTTCCCGGAGCCCGCGTGGCCGTCCACGGCGATCAGCCGCACCGGTCCGCAGGACGGGGCCAGGGCGCGCAGCCGCGTGGCGAGCGGCGAGAGGTCGGTCATGCCCACCAGCCTACGAGCCGCCCCGGAGCAGTCGCAGGTCACGTCAGTGGACCAGACCAATATTGGTTGGTCGGCGCGAGTCGAATCACTGGCCGGATCCGGTCGAGACCCGCGATAGTTGGCGCACTGTCGCGCACCGGCAGCCCATCGCGCATCCGGTATCCGTTGTCCCGTATCCCGCACTCCGCTGACGACCGGGGGTCTCGCCCATGAACCGACCGACCTCACGCAGAACCGTGCTGACCGCCGCGCTCGCGGTGGCCGCCTCCGCCGGCGCGGTGTCCTCCGCCGCGTCCGCCTCCGCCGCCGTTCCCACGGCCCCGTCCGGGGCACCCTCGACGACGGACACCACCGTGGACAACCACTCCTGGCACAGCCTCGCCGACTGGCGCTCCGGCGCCTGTGCCGGGACCCGGCCCGTCGCGGGCCGCCGCCCCGGACTGGTGATCGGACGCGCCGAAGGCAGCACCGACTACACCGACCCGCACACGGGAACGACCGCCGCCTGGGAGTACGCGAGCTGGACCTCGCCGCTCCACCACTCCACCGTCCCGGCGACCGAGGCCATCGCCTCGTGGAACGCGGAGACCCCGGCCGGCACCTGGATCCAGACCGAACTCCAGGGCCGCTACTCGGACGGCTCCTGGACCCCCTGGTACGTGATGGGCCGCTGGGCCGCCGGTGACGGCGACATCCGCCGCACCTCCGTGGACGACCAGACCGACGGCCGCAGCTCGGTGTGGACCGACACGCTCTCGGTGGACGACGCGGCGAGCGGGCTGCGACTGGCCTCGTACCGGCTGCGGCTCACCCTGTACCGCACCCCCGGCAGCCGCCTGACGCCCACCGTCCGGCGGGTCGGCGCGATGGCCTCCGACATCCCCGACCGCTTCACCGTCCCGGCCAGCACCCCCGGCCTCGCCCGCGAGCTGCTGGTGCCGCGCTACTCGCAGAACATCCACGCCGGCCAGTACCCCGAGTACGACAACGGCGGCGAGGCCTGGTGCAGCCCCACCTCCTCGCAGATGATCATCGAGTACTGGGGCCGCCGCCCGACCGCCGAGGACCTCGCCTGGGTCAAGCCCGGCCTGCCCGACCCCCAGGTCTGCCACGCCGCCCGGTTCACCTACGACTACCAGTACGAGGGTTGCGGCAACTGGCCGTTCAACGCCGCGTACGCCGCGACGTACGACGACATGAGCGCCGCGGTGACCCGGCTCGGCTCCCTCACGGACCTGGAGGCCCTGATCCGGGCCGGTATCCCCGTCATAACGTCGCAGTCCTTCCTCAAGGAGGAGCTGACCGGCGCGGGTTACGGAACCTCCGGCCACCTGATGACCGTGATCGGCTTCACCGGGGACGGCGACGTCATCGCCAACGACCCGGCCTCACCGAGCGACGAAGCGGTGCGCCGGATCTACCGGCGCCGGGAGTGGGAGAACATCTGGCTGCGCACCAAGCGCTACGACGCGAACGGCAAGGTCAGAAGCGGTACGGGTGGGGTCTGCTACGTCTACTGGCCCGCTAAGCCAGCACCGAGTCAGCGCCGGGTTCTGAAGGCGCTCGGCCTGCTGTGAGCATGTGCGGCGCCACGGCCGCCTCGACCACCTGACGGCAGCGTTCCCGGCCGTCCTGAGTGAGGTGGCCGTACTTGTCCACCGTGACCTTGATCGAGCGATGCCCGAGCCGGCGAGGCACCTCGTAGATGGACACGCCATTCGTCAGGGTCACGGTGGTCCACTTGTGCCGCAAGTTGTGCGGGTTGTATTCGGGAAGATCGAGCCGCTTGACAGCGCGGCACCACGACCTGCGCAGGAGATCGAGGCGCGGCAATCCACCGTTCGCGTCTCGGCCAGGAAGCCGACCGATGAACTGTTCAAGGAGAGGTCGGCACCGGGATGTCGCGCCGTTCACCCTCCTTCCAGTGCTTCAAGGGAGCGTGGACAGTTCGGCCGCGACGGCGGCGATGAGGGTCTGGCCGCCCCAGTGGGGAGGGAACTTGGCCGACCTGGGCGAATCCGGCCTGCTGCGCGGGGCCGCCCGGGCGGGGGAGGCGGAGACCAAGGTCTCCGCCTCCCCGTTGCGGCTCATGGTGCCGAAGACCGTCACCCAGGGTCGATAGGGCGAACGACCCCACCACCTGCCGCATGGTGTTGAGCAGGGGAAAGCGCACCCGACCCCTTCAGTTCGGCGTCGGACAGCGCCGTGATGGTCGGCGAGTTCGACAATCCCAGGGGCCGCGCCGCGCCGGGGGCACTGTTCAGGAGCGACGCAACTCCACTGCCATGGAGTGCAGTTCCTGCATCATGGTGATGCTGTGGACCATTTTTCGGAAGGCCGACGTGATCCTGCGTGCGGGGCGGCGCATAAGGCGGCTGGCGGCACCGAGCATATTGATCATGGCCATGCCTTCCTGGACGGAAGCCGATTCGATCTCGGCGCCCCAGTCCATCGAGGCGATCTGTTCCAGCGCTTCCTCCGCGTCCTCCGGCCATTCGGCGGGAGGAGTGGCGGCCAGCCAGTCCAGGAATGCCTGGAAGGCGGTGCAGGAGGTGCGCATACGTTCGACGAGGCGGTCCGCCGCAGCCTCCAGTTCTCCGGTCGGTCCCTCGATGGCCTTGGCCAGACGGTTCACCACGGCCATCCTCTTGCTCGCTGGGGCCCCGGAGTGGTTGGCCTGGGTCATTTCCTCCCCAAGGAGCATCATGAGCTCCGTGAGGTCCGACATGGCCGCGTCCACGTCGGCCATGTCGTCGGCGAGTACCTCCAGCTGGGTCTCGGCCTCCACGATCAGATCGAACATGCCCGGGAGGTTCTCGTCGGGGCCGCTTTCCATTCCGGTCGCGGAGCCCGTCTCGATCGGGCCGTCCGTCCGCAGCGGGTCCGCCGCCAGCGTGTCCAGCAGCTGCTTCCGGGCAGTGGCGGTGCCGCCCGGGTGGGAAGGGAAGGCCAGGTGGAGCACCGTCCCGGGGGCGGGACGGCACTCGGCGTCCTGGGTGACGTGGACGGTGCGCCGGCCGAGCGCGTGGCGCGCGCCGAAGGCGAAGGCCAGCTCCGGGTCGGAACCGCCGAGGTCCGCGACGACGACGTCCGCCTCAGTGAGCAGGTGCAGCAGTTGGTCCAGGGGCAGGCCGGCCTCGGCGAGGCTGCCCGCCCTCAGCAGGGTGAGGCCGAGTTGTTCGCATACCGGGCGCACGATCTCCTCGTGGAGGACGACGGACCGGTGGCGCGCCTCCGGGAGGCAGGGGGCGGCGGAGTAGGTGATGGTCGCGGTCCCGTCGATGACGAGGCAGGTGGGCATGGTGGATTCCTTTCGGTGGTGGTCCGGCAGGGCGGGAAAGGGGTCAGTCGAAGAGCGTGAGTGCCACGCCGTCGGCGATCTCGTCGGCGAAGACGGGACGCTCCTCGATGCCCAGCGCGGCCAGCAGTTCCACGGTCCGCACCCGGTGGCGGCGGCCGACGGGCACAGTGGGACAGGGGAACTCGTCACGGGCGACCAACCGGTAGGCGGTGTCCATGCACATCCCGAACGCCCGGGCCGCCGTGCGCAGGTCGACGCTCACCGGCAGGTCGAAGATCTCGCGGAAGGTGAGGGGGGTGTTGTGGCGGCCGCTCATCCCCTCCTCCCGACCCGGCGCAGGGAGAGGGTGGCGACCCGGCGGCCCCGGCCGGAGTGCCCGACGCTCGTGGCTGTACCGGCCACGCCCCAGGCACTGGCGAGGGCGCCGATCCGTACGCCTTCGACACGGTGCGCGGGTACGGAGATCCGCAGGCTCGCGGAGAGCCCCGACCAGTGCGGGGCCGGGTCGTAGTCCGCCCGCCAGACGTCGTCGCTGCCCGCGCCGGGAGAAGTGCCGCCCGCGCGTTCCACGTTCTCCACCGTGTTCTCGCGGTGCGTGTCGCGCCAGACCTCCCAGGCGCGGGAACAGGCCGCCCGCAGCACCGTCCTCCCGGGTTCAGGGTCCCGCGGCTCCAGCTTCGCCAGCTCTTCGAGGTAGCAGGTGACGAGCTCCGCCTCGACGTCCTCGCGGTCGGCACGGCGGCACCAGGTGATTCGGGACGCGTTGCGGCGCAACCCCTGGAGCCCCAGCCACACCACGGCCTCCCGCCAGTCGGTCCCTCCGGTCCGGAAGCGCTCCGCGACCTGGTGCCACAGGGAAGCCCGTGCCAGGGGGCATGCCGTGCGGTCATAGAGCAACGCACGGGCCCGGTTCAGGGAAAGGGGTACGCCCGCCGGTTCCGTGCCGTCGAACAAACGCAGCGGGGGCGTGGGGCCGTTGTCGGCCCACCGGCGTTCTACGGTGGTGAAGATGCCGGGGCGAGAGAAGAAAGTCATGGGTTGCCTCCTGTTCAACCGGCCTGTGCGGCCGGGGTGTTGTCCCGCCAGGTCTTCAGCGCGCGGGCGGCGGGTACCTTGCCGGGCATCGTGTCCGGACCTCTTTCCACGGCCAGGAGCCAGCGGAGGAAGCCCGGCTCCCGGGCGGTCACCAGCCCGTCGAGGAGCCGGGCGACCGCCCGGGACCGGCCCTTGGTGCCGGCCGCCCCGGCGCACCAGGTGAGCAGGGCGTCTCCCATGCTGGAGAAGGCGACCGACTCGTTCAGGGAGTGTCCGACGAGGTGGACGGCGACCGCCGCCGACCCGGCGCGGGCCAGAGCCCGTCCGCTCCACCACAGGAGGTCGGTGCGGGCCAAGACGGGAAAGGCGCAGGCGGTCAGCAGGCCGGCCGTGGCGTCGGTCCGCGCCCAGTCCCGCATCCGGTGCAGGACGGTCACCCTGGTGGTGTGGTCGCCTCTGTTGAAGCGTCGTACGAGTGCCTCCTTGGCAGCCTCGAAGACGGAGAGATCGTCCGGCCCGGCGCCCAGGGTCTCCGTGAGCTTTTCCAGCAGTTGCAACGCCTGCTCGTCCCCGAGCCCCTCGGGCTGCTCACAGGCGTACGCCACAGCGTGCTTCAAGGAGGCTTCGGGCGTGACGCTCCACAGGTCGAGCAGGTCGGCCGCCGTCTGTGCCACCGCCCGGTCCCGGAAGCGTGTCGCCAGACATCGCGCAGCCACCCGCGGGGCGGGAAGGACCGGAGCGGAGGCCAGCGCGGGCAGCAACTCCAGGGACTGGCCGCTCGTGGCTTCCGCCAGAGCGGCGACGGCCCGGCCGGCCCGCTCGATCTGGTCCTCCTCCGGGCCGGGGTCGGCGAGCCAGGCGTGCACCACCGGCACGAGGTCCGCACGGTCCCGGCACAGGCTCTCCCACACGGCCCCGCTCACGGCGGGCCAGAAGAAGGACACCGTGTCGGTGGCCTCGTCATCGGCGCGGCTCACGCGATGGGCTCCGAGGACCCGCAGGGCCTCGGCCGGTGGTCTCGTCGGGGGGGCCTCGTCCGGATGACGGTAGGAGCCGGGGCCCCGCATCCTGTCCGTGCCTGCCAGCCGCAGCAGTTCCCGCGCCCGTTCCATCACGACGGTACGGTGCAGCCCTCCGTAGACGCCGAGGGAGAGCAGACAGGCCAGGAGGGCGGGATCGCGCTGGGCCCGGGCCAGGATCTCGGGGCCCTCGGCCCCGGCCAGGGTGCGCATGAGCTCCCCCGAGGCCGGGCCGCCCGCCGCCCCCAGGCGCCGCAGGGTGTCCGCGGCCTGTGCGGCGTGGCGTGGCGGCAGGCCGTCGGGCAATAGTTCGTCGAGATCGCCGGGTTCCAGGGCCCGCAGCAACCGGGCGCGTACCGCCTCGTCGGGGCAGCCGTCCGCGAGGTGGGTGGTGAAGACCTTCCGGGGGTCCGGCCGCCGGTGGCGCACGACCGGCACGCCGAGGTGGTCCTCCAGTGCGCCCACCAGGCCGGGGGCCTCCACCAGGACGATGACGAGGCGGGCGCCCGCCTCCGTCAGGAGCCCTTCGAGGCGGGCCAGGTCCCACGCCCGGAGCGCGAAGGGATCCGCGGGCTCCGTCACCAGGTATCCGTCCACGCCCTGGGCGCGCGGCGACCACCGGGAGAGGTTGGCCGTTCCGTCGACCTGGACGAGGACGGGGGCCTCGTGGCCGTGCGCGAGCAGGTTGAGCGCGTGTGTTTCCCGCCCCGTCCCGGCGTCGCCGACGAGCACCACGATGCCGGATTCGCGCACCGCGAGGGCTTCCTCGAAGCCGGGCGGCGGCACGAAGCGCCGCCGCGCCGCCTGCACATGCTTCGCCCGCACGGGGCCTTGCCGTATCGGCCTCGGGACCGCGCCGCCCTCCGCCGAAGGTGCGAGCCGCTGGTGCTGGCCGCCTGTCAGCCATCCGGTGTTGATGACGCCGTTGGGGGCCCAGATCGCCGGTCCCCGACCCGCCAGAGCCATCGCGAACTCGGCGAATTCGGTCTCGGGCTCGGTCTCGCTGGGGAGATCAGCTGTCGCCATCGGTTCCTCCGCCGGTGTGGCCGGAGAATCCGACGGTGGTGACGTGCTGACCGCCGTGGACGGTGCCAGTGTTGATGATGCCGCGCTCGGCGTTCAGCACCGTCGCGGGGGAGGCCGCCGCCCGGGGAGCGGCGTCCGGGGCTTCCTCGGCCTCGTGTGCCGGGCCTGTGGTCTCTCGTCGCCGGCGGAACGCGAGGACATTGTCCGGGGCCTGGGGTTCTTCTGCTCGCATGTCGCCCTTTCCTTCCGTGGGCGCCCGGGAATCGTGCGGGCGCCTTCCTTTCGGACACGTCGAGATTCCCGCGGATTCATCCCCGAAGCCGCTCCGGAGGACCAGGAATCAAGTAACCCCAGTCACACACGGAAAGGGTTTACGGAACGGCGTGGAGAAGAAGAGCGAGTGTGTCTCCGAAAGGCGACACACTCGCTTAGAAGTTCGATATTCGAATATATTCCCCAGGGTCAGATGTACTCGCCGGGAACCGGCCTCCCGAGCGCCCCGATCCGGTCACGCAGCAGGCTGGAGAGCTCCTTGCGCTCCTGTTCGGTCAACGTGCCCAGCAGGGAGGCCAGCTCCTCCTGCCAGTCGGAACGCGGCGGACTCAGCAGATCCTGGTGGTCGACCGCCCAGTCCAGCACCTGCCGCACCTCTTCGGGGTGACGAAGCAACCACAGTGCCGCCAGCGATACCGGGCCGGCGTGGAGGGCCTGGAGACAGAACTCGTACTCGCCCCGACGGCTGGTCGTCCAGGAGTAACGGACCCCGTCGCTTTCCCGCTGGCCGAGAAGCAGCTCCTCACCGTTCTCCCGGAGCCGCACGTCGAACACCCGGTAGCTCAGGCCGTGTTCCTCCAGGCGCTGCGGCAGACCGAGATGCTGCATGATCTCCGGCGCCCCCAGCCCGTTGCCGGAGGCGGCCTGGGCATCCGCCAAGTAACGCAGGACAGAGGCGAGATGGGTCCGTACCAGGTGCCAGCCGTGCAGACTCCTCGCACGGACGACGCGTACGGGGTCGTGGACCCACCAGGAGACCCACAGGTCGACCGACTCCGTACCGTAGACCGTGGGGAGGCCGACCGCCCGCGTGTCCACGTGCTCCGTCGTGTCCACCCGGAAGACGTCGCTGTACTTTCCGTTCAGGTGGGGAGCGGGGGCCTCGTCCACCAGGGGCGCATAGGCGCCGGAACCCTCCGGGTCCCCTTGCCGGCCGAGGAAGGAGTACGCCCCCGCCTCGTCCCTGAGCACCAGCGCCCAGTCCTTCGACGCGGACCAGCGGTGGCCGAGGATCTCCCGCCAGGGCCGCCTGTCCAGCCGGTGAAAGAGGCGGTCGGTGGTGTCGTCGTCGTTCATGCTGCCTCCCTGTGGGCGCCGGTCCGCCACCGATGGAGCGCGTCGCGGGCGGTGGCGAGACCGGGCCAGCCGTTCGCACCCGCCTGGTCCATTTCCACGAACAATCGGAATTCACCGGAGTGCATGGACTGGGCCATGGCCGCGAACAGGTTCTCGACGGCCCGGAACTGTTCGTCGTTCCACTGGCCCGACTCCGCCCAGCGCAGCAACGTCCCGCACGTCGTTTCGAAGGAACTCTCCGTGTTCAGGGCGCGGCCCGTGAGGTCGGCCAGCACCTGCGCCTCCGGCGTCCACAGGGCGAGGTTCCTCATGAACCACTGGGGAGACCAGAGCATTCGGCTGAAGAGGGAGAGCACCTGCTCCTGGTCGTACCCCCCGTTGTCTAGCCACTTCCGGAGCAAGTCGAATACCTTCGTCTCGTTGCCGGCCTGGAACAGCCGCAGGACTGCCGCTTCCACCGCCACCTTCACCTGGTACTCCTCTTCCTTCGGGACCTGTGCCGCGCGGAAGAGATTTTGAAGGAGCCGCAGGGCCAGGTCGGGGCGGGCCAGGCCGAATTCCTCGCCGCATGCGTGCGCCACCGTCGTCCTGAGACGGAAGTCGGTCGCCGTGCTCCAGCGATGCAGTCGGTAGCGAATCTCGGCGACGAGCACGGGGTCCTCGGCCGCGACGCCCAGCGCGTTCGCCACGACGAGCCGACTGGTCGCACGGTCCGACCGGGCGAGTTCCCGGAGGTGCACCAGGGCGTTGTGCCCGCCGCCCCAGCTCGCCACCCGTCCCATGGCCCGGCCCGCCGGTCCGGCGAGCCCGCTGGAGCGGGGTACGTCCCGCAACCACTCGACGAGCAGTTCTGACAACTGCCCGTACTCGCGCCACACATGTCTGAGAACGGCCTCGGCCTGTCGATGCCTGATGAACGCCACAGCCTCCACACTGTGCGAGTAGGCTCCCTCCGCCCGGATCTCGCGGTCCTGGCGGACCGCGCGCACGGCGTGCAGCAGTTCTGTCAGGGAGTGCCGGAAGACGAACTTCGGATTGGGCCGGTCCGGCTTCGCGGCCCCGTCGGCGTCTGTGCCGGGCAGCACCGCCGTCAGCCGGTCGCCCGCCAGCTTCGTCAACCGGTCGGCCTCATTCCTGACGATCTGCTGGTCCAGCCCCTCGTAGACCGAAGTGGCCAGCAGGAAGGCCAGTGATTCCGGCTGGTCGCACAAGCTCTTGATGAGCTCCGGGACCTCCCGCTCGGCCCGGTAGCTCAGCCGGAGCCCCAGGTCGCCGAGAGCTTCCGGATCGCCGTCGGCCTCGACGAGGGCCGTCACCAGCTCCACCACTTCTGCGGGTACCAGCTCCGGCACCAGAAGTTCGCCCAGGTCATGACGGTCGGCGAGCGCGGACAGCAGCCGGTCCCGCTCCCACTGGTCCGGCACCACCGCCTCGAAGCGGCTGCCGAACACCAGGGAGGGTGACGGCGGGGAGCACACGGTGGCGCTGATGTGGAGGTCCCGTTCGAGGCGGTGCAGCAGGGCCGTGTCGTCGGGCAGGACGATCACCATGCACGCGTGGGCCTTCTTGAGCAGCTCCCGCACGTTTCTCAGCATGACCGGGGAAAGAGGCCGGGAGGGGAACAGCCCGTCTATCAGGTAGCCCCGCGCCGAGGCGTCGGTGGGCTTCCAGCGGTCCAGTTCGGTGACGCCGTCCAGTGCCCGCAGCGGCGCATCAGCCCCGCAGCTCTCCCGTAGCAGGTTGAGCGCCGCGGTACGACGGCCTGTTCCTGGTCGGCCGGCCAGGAACAGGGGCCCCTGCTTCAGCTTCGCGAGGGCTGCTTCGAACCAGTCGGGGCGTGCGAAACCGTGCGCGGCGGCCTCCCTTTCCACGTCCGGGATCGGCCCCTCGCGCACTCTGCTTTCCCGTAGCCGCCCTTCCGGCCCGGAGTCGTTGCGTACGCCCTGCCCGCCGTACACGGAACCGTTGTTGATGTTCCCTCCGGGGGCGTAGATGACGGACGCCCACTCCTTCGCCCCGCCGATCAACTCGGTGATGTCGTAATCCGCTTCGGATCGCGGAGCCCCGTCCTCGGACAGGGGTCCGGGGCCGGGCAGCCCGGCCGCCCCCGTTCTCCCGTTCCCCGTCACTTGCGCCCCTGGCGCTTGTCGCCGCGGACCTGATCGCCCTGCAAGCGGCGGATCTTGCCGATCTTGTGGCCCTCCACGTAATCACCGGCGATCCGGTCGCCCGCCACGTGGTCACCGGCCACGTGGTGATTGCGCACGCTCTGACCGCCGTGGAGGGTACCGGTGTTGATGTTGCCGTGGGGGGCGGCGATGGCATCCGTGCGACGGGCCGTCGTGTCGTCGCCGGACGATTCGGCGGACCGAGGGGAGGGTTCCCGTACAGGTTCCGGAGCGGCGCCGTCGATGGGGGTGCCCTCATAGAGGGGGCCGGAGGGCTTGGGGACGTAGAGCCACGCCCGTCGGGAGAACGACTTACCCTCGACCGTCGCGGCCACCTCCACGAAGTGGTCGGGGTGGCGCCCCGTGTACCCGCCGGCGACCGCGTCCTCGTAGCACCGCTCGGAGAGGATGGCCGCGACGTGGGTGATGTTCTCGTTGTGGGAGGTGAGCACGGCCTTGACGGGGCGCGAGTCGAGCAGCCGGTGGGTGTCGTTGCGCGCTGTGCCGTTGCCGCTGAACTCGTCCCCGGTCTCCGGAAGCGGGCCGACGTGCAGACTGACGCGGAGCCTGATCGGCACCGCCCCGTGGGAGAGGACGTTGAAGTCGGTCAGAACTTCCTGGAGGGCGAGCAGCAGGGGGTGGATGACGAAGGGCATGCGTGCCGGGTCGAACCCGAAGACATAGCCGTCCCCGGTGGTGGCCGGGAACGTACGGTCCTCCCACAGGTCTCCGAGCTCGGCCCTGAGCAGCGCGGTCTTGAGGAGTTCGGGGACGACCCGGCTGACGGCCTCGTGCTCGATCGCCGGGCGGCCCGTGAAGTCCTTCGCATCGACAGCCAGAATGCCCCGGTAGGGAGGCAACGGCCGGCTGTGGGTGTACGGGGCGGCGATCCGCTGGGGTAGGGCGCTGCTGAACTCGGGCATGTCACTCCTCCGTGAAGCCCGCCCGGCCGCTCTCGGGCCGGGCGGGAACGCTGTCGCGTGCGATGTCGAGCACGTCGAGCTTCACAGCGGGCGGGGAGCCGTTCCGTTCCGCAGGACCCGATAGGGAGTGAGGCGGACCACATCCCCGACGGAGGTGTCAGCCGCCCGCGTGGCCGCCGGCCGCCTTGCGCAGGCCCTCCACGCTGACCACCTCGATCCGGCGGTTTCCCGCTCTCACGCAGTTAGGGCCGAGCCGTTCGAGCGCCTTGCTGACGGCTTTGCGGCCGACATCGATGTGCTGGGCCAGCTCCTCCCTGGTGAGGGAGAAGCAGGGCTTCTCTCCACCGGCGGCCGCGACCAGGCGGAGCAGGGCCAGGGCGAGACGTTCGTGAACAGCCCCCTCACACAGCTCGACCTGTTCGCGCATACGATTCCAGGCCAATTCAAAAATGGGGGGTGCGAGCTTGTTTTCCTGGACGAAGCGATGGAAATCCTGTGCGGGCACAATGCATGCCCTGCTTTTCCTCAGTGCCCACACATCGGCCATTCGGACGCTTTTGGGCTGAAGAGCCATCTCCCCCAGGATCTCGCCCCGCCCCCGGAAACCGAGCACTCGCTGCCGCCCGTCGGGCTCGGTCCTGACGACCTTCACCAGCCCCTCCACCAGGGCAAGCACATGCGTCCCCCGGTCGCCTTGCCGCAGCAAGGCGCGGCCCGCCAGGTAGGTCTGCTCCGGATACCGCGTCAGTCGCGCCCATTCCTCGTCCGGCACCAGAGCACACAGAGGAGCCGGCGGAAGGGAATCATCTTCGCTCATGCGGTCAAGCTAGAGGAGAAAAGCTTCGGGTGGGCATGGAATTCACAAGTCGGTGCGCGCATCACAAATAGAACGGCCGAGTTATTTCTTTTTAGCCGCCTGGCATCATCCCGCTGCCCTTGAGCCGTTCTATTTCGGAGGGGCGGACCTGGATGGCGAAGAGGGCGACCAGGAAGGCGACCAGGCGAAGGCGGCGGCGACGATGAAGCCGGCCGAGAGGCCGGAGGTGAGGATCGGGTTGCCTCAGGCGGGCGGGAGCCGGCTGGTGCGGGCGAAGAGGGCCTTCTCGGCCGGGTCCGCCCGGGCGAGGAAGGTCGGGATCTGCTGGTCTACCTCGTTGCGGCCGGCGGTGCCGGAGACGGTCACCAGGATGGAGGGGCCCAGCGAGTTGCCGACCTGCTGGGTTGCGTTGAGGAGGCCGGAGGCCGCGCCGGACTCGGCGGGCCGGACGTCGGAGAGGGCCATCAGGGTCAGCGAGGCGGACATCATGCCCATACCCGCGCTGAACACCAGCATCGGGCCGAGGATCGAGCCCTTGTGGGTGGAGCGGACGTCCGTCAGGGTCAGCCAGGAGGCCCAGGGCCAGGCAGAGCGACCCCAGGACCATGAAGGGCTTCGAGCCGTACTTCGGCAGGAGTTGGGAGGCGAGGCCGACCACCACCTCGAGCACCGTACTGACCGGCAGGAAGGCGAGGTCCGCCTCCAGTGGGCTGAAGCCCAGCACCTGCTGCACGAAGAGCGCAGTAAGAAGGACATGCCGAAGATCGCCGCCGCCAGGCAGAGCCTGATGCCGTACGTGCCCGCCCTGTTCCAGTCGGCGAACATGTGGCGGGGGATCGGCTGCCGGGAGCGGCGTTCCACCAGGATGTACGTGGCCAGCAGGACGACGCGGCGCAGAACGAGGCGATCGTTTACGGATCGCTCCATCCCTCCTGCGCCGCGCGGATGAAGCCGTGCACCAGCGCCACCATGCCGAGGGTCGACGTGAGCGCGCCCGCCAGGTCGAAGTGGCCGGGGTGACGTTCCGAATCCTTGACGCGACGGGGAGTCAGCGGCGCGATCATCAGGGCGATCGGCACGTCCACGAAGAAGACCCAGCGCCAGTCGAGCCATTCGACGAGCACTCCGCCCGCCAGCAGGCCGATCGCTCCGCCGTCCGCCGACACTCCCGCGAACACGCGGAAGGCGCGGGTGTGTTTCGGGCCCCTCCTCGAAGGTGGTGGGGTTCAGGGAGAGTGTGGTCGGCGAGGGCCCCGGAGTCAGCACCGATCCAGCATGGCGCACGCGAACGGACCGGAACGGACGCCCGTGAAGGCCAGCACCAACGCGTCTGCGCTCGATCTGCCTCACGCGTCCCGCACCTTTGACCAGCATATTTGCGTGGGGGCGCCGTGCGGTAAGCGACGCCCCCATTTGGAGAACATCTGGCTGCGGACCAAGCGATACAACGCGAGCGGCAAGGTCGTGGGCGGTACGGGCGGGGTCTGCTACGTCTACTGGCCGGCCCGGCCCACGGCGGCCCAGCGCCGGGTGCTCCGCTCGTTCGGCCTGCTCTGAGCGCGTACGGCGGCACGGCCGCCCCGGCCGGCGGCGGTGTTCCCGGCCGTCCCGGGCGAGGCGGCCGTAGCGCGGGCCACCGTGACCTCGGCCGGGCGATGTCCGAACCGCCGGGAACCCCGCGCACGGACACGGCGCTCGTCGAGGCCACGGCGGCCCTTCCGCGGCGCGGCTCCGACGGGCCGTGTGCGGGCGGACCGAGCCGCCGGACGGCGCACTCCCGCGATGTGCGGACCGGCCGGCCCGTGGCGGACGTTCCGGGCGAAGGCGACCGACGCCGAGCCGCAGGAGCCGTTTGACCGGGGGAAACCTCGTGAACCGCCTGCGCGCCGTGATCATGGGATGCCACAGTCTGGTCATGCGTAGTGACGAGGCCGACGTGCAGGGATCCGTCACCGACCTGGCACGGGAGCGGTGGGGAGTCACGCCGGGCGGACGATTCCCGGCGCGGTTCGCGGAGCCGGGGTGGGGCCATGCGGAGGAGACCGTCCACCGCCGCTGTCCGGAGTGCGGCGGTGAACTGCACGCCCTGCGCAGACCGTACGAGTCCCAGGGCCGCACCTACCAGTACACGGCGCTCGTCTGTCCCGCCTGCCCCGCCGCCTTCACCCTGGCGGATCTCGGCGTGAAGCGGTACGACCAGCTGACGGACGCCGTGCCACGCCGGTCCGGGCAGCCGGCCCGGACCCGTCCCGCGCCTGTTCCGCCCGGGGCCTGCCCGGACGGGCCCGGGCCCACCGTGACGGCGATCGTCGGGGTTCCGGCCCAGTCGGGTCCGGGGGCGCGGGCGGGCCGTGGCCCGGCGTGGCCGGAGGACCTGGTCGTGCCCGACGCGGCCGAGCAGCGTGCCCTGTCGTGGTGCAAGGTCGCCGATCCCGAGTGGCGCCCGGCCGACGCGGCGCTCGCCGCGGCCGAGGACGTACGGGTGATCCTGCCCGACGGCCCGCGGTACGAGGCGCTGCGGGCCCGGCTGGAGGAGCGGGATGTCCCGTATCGGGTCAGCCGCTACTGGGAGGAGGCCGGAGAGGTCGGCACGGTCAGCGACACCGGCGGCCGTACCGGGCTGGTCGCGGTCGGTCCGGACGGATCGGCCCCCGCCGCCGGCCCCTGGGCGGTGGCGGCCCGGGACGCCTTCGCCGCCCAGTGGGACGCGCTGGAGGAACTGCCGGACGGCGTCGGGGACGCCTATGTGCCGACCGGTGAGCTGGTGCCGGCCGACTGGGCCGAGTTGCTGCCCCACCCGTCGTTCAACCCGGTGCAGGCCGCCGCCGTCCCGGTGGTGCTCGAGGGCGCGGGGCACCTGGTCGTGGTGGCGCCGACGGGCGCGGGAAAGACCCCGATCGGGATGGTCGCGGCGCTGGAGGCGCACGCCCGGGGCCGGAAGGCGGCCTGGCTGGTGCCGCAGCGCTCGCTCACCGACGAACTCGACCGCGAGCTCCAGCTGTGGCGCAGCCGTGGGCTGCGGGTGGTGCGCCTGACGGGTGAGGCCGCGGTGGACACGGAGCTGATCCGGTCGGCCGACGTGTGGGTGGCCACCACCGAGAAGTTCGAGGCGATCTGCCGCGCGGGCTCGCTGCGGGACGCGCTCGACGAGGTCGGCTGCCTGGTGGTCGACGAGATCCATCTGCTCGGCGACCCGGCGCGCGGAGCCGTACTGGAAGCGCTCCTCGCCCGGGTACGGGAGGACAGCGCGGCAACCCGGATCGTCGGCCTGTCCGCGACGGTCGCCAACGCGGACGAGGTCGCGGACTGGCTGGGCGCCCGCCTGGTCCGTACCACCTGGCGGCCCACCCGGCTCACCTGGCAGCTGCCCCTCCTGCCCGCGGTCGACGAGACGGACTGGGTGAAGCGGGCCGCCGTCCGCACCGAGGCCACCGTACGCATCACCCGTCAGGTCACCGGGGACGGCGGCAGCGTCCTCGTCTTCTGCGGCAGCAAGCGCCGGGTACGGTCCACGGCGCTCGCGCTGGCCGCCGACCGGGGCGTGCCCACCGCCGGAGTGGACGCCGACGACGCCGAAGCCGTGGAGCGTCTGTGCACCAGGGCCGGGGTACGGCTGCACTACCGGGACTGGCCGTACAAGCGGGAGGCCGAGCAGGCGTTCCGCTCCCGCGAGGCGGAGATCCTGGTCGCCACCTCCACCGTGGCCGCCGGCGTCAACCTCCCCGCCCGCGCGGTGATCGTCAGCGACACCACGCTCGGCCTGGAGCGCGTCGAGGTGTCCATGGTCCAGCAGATGTTCGGCCGTGCCGGGCGCATCGGTGCCGGAGAGCGCGAGGGCTGGGCCTTCCTGCTCGCCGACCCGGCCGAACGGGCCCACTGGCAGGCCCGGCTGGCCGCCGGGTACACCGTACGGTCACGGCTGGACGAGCACTTGGCCGACCACCTCCTCGCCGAGGCCGTGCAGGAGCGGCTGTCGACGCTCGACGAGGCGGAGCGCTGGTGGGCCGGGACGTTCGCGGCTCACCAGGGCCACGACAGCGTGGAACCCCTGCACGAGGCGGCGCAGTTCCTCGCCGACGTGGGCTGCCTGCGGTCCGCTGCCGACGAGGAACGCCTGGAGCCCACCGCTCTGGGCCGGTTGACCAGTCGTTTCATGGTCGACGCCACGCTCGCCGACGAACTGGCGAAGGCGTTGCGGCAGGCCCCGGTGCCCGAAGAACCGCTCGTCGCCGAGCAGTTGCTCGCGGCCCTGCTCAGTACCTGCCTGCCCGTGCTCGAACAGGCGCCGTTCACCGACCGGGCGAAGACGGCCCTGCGCCGGGTCCTGCGTGAGGCCGAGCACGCGGACGACGCGCAGGACGACTCCTGGAGCCTCGGCCCGGCAGGGGAACCCGGGCAGGACGAGGAGGAGCAGCGGCCGCAGGCCGGAGACCTGGCCCGTGCGGTCCTGCTGCTCGCGGCGACCCGTCCGCACCTCTTCCGGGGCCGTCCCGCCTACGTCCTCGGCATCCCCATGGACTCCATGATCAGCATCCTGGAGCAGGCCCAGCGGTATCTGGCCTGGCTCGGCGCGCAGGGCCCGCTCGGCACCGTCCACCCCTGGGTGGCCGTCGTCGCCGCCGACCTCGCGCTGCGCATCCGCTGGCGCGCCCTGGGGGCCGGCCGAGGATCCGGACGACTGCTCTGGATGTGCGAGCGCATGGCCACGGCTCCGCTCGCGCCGGGGCTCGTCCCGCGCATGTGGAACGCGGCCCGGGCCCGGGGCGTCGACGCGCCCGACTGGAAGGGCGCGACACCGCCGGGTGGCTGTGCCCTGCCCCCGGACCGCTACCGCGCCCTCCTCGCGGAGCGCGTCACCGGCACGCGCCTCACCGTCGAGGACGACAAGGTCCGGGTGTGGGCCCCGCCCGGGGCGGTGATCCGCCTGTGGAACGGTGCGGCCACCGCGCTGCACCTCGCCGACGGCGAGGAGACCACGCTGCTTCTGCCGCCCGCCGACCCGGCCGATCCCTCGGCGGGATCGCGCGGCGCGGCCGCCTTCACCCGTGCCGACCGGCTGGCGGCGGGGTGGCTCGGGGCGTACACGGCGATCCGTGCCTGATCCGGGCACCGTCGCCGTTCCGGGAGCGTGGCCCGGCGCGTCGGCGCGGCAGGCGCCGCAGTGCTCGATGCCCGACCTGACCCGGTCAGGGGCGTTCGTAACCGCGCCGGGAGCGGGCGGGGGCCCGCCGCCGAAGCCATGGACAGATCCCGGACGGCGGCCCGACGCGACAGGGCCCCGGGCCCCGTCGGCATGTCTCCACGCGACGACGGGGCCCGGGACCGGTGCTCTCGACGGGTCAGCGGACCCGGAGCGCCTCGCGGATCGTGCCGAACAGGTCGGTCTGGTCGGTGACGCCCAGGACGCGGTAGGCCTGCGGGCCCTGCGCCGCGATGCGGACCTCGGTGCCGGTGTGCTCCTGGGACTGGCCGGGCGTGTTGGTCGAGTAGTTGACCTTGATCGGCTGGCCCTCGTCGGTGATCAGCGTGGAGCTCAGGCCGGGCGGCTGGGCCTCCAGCGGCACGATCTGGCTGCTGTGGCCGTGGTCGGCCGTGGTGACGACCAGGGTGTCGGGGTGCTTGGCCGCGTACGCGCGAGCCGTCTTCACCGCGCGGTCGAAGGCCGCGGTCTCACCGATCTGGCCGCAGGGGTCGGCCGCGTGGTCCTGCTTGTCGATCGACGCGCCCTCGACCTGGAGGAAGAAACCCTGCTTGCCGTGGTTCCGCTTCTGCTTCGCCTCCAGGAGCTGGATGGCCTTGGCGGTCTGGTCGGCGAGGTTCGGCGTACCGGCGGGCCGGTTCGGGTTGGAGGTGACGCAGCGCTGCGGGTCGGTCCCGCCGAGCGCGGCGGCCTTGCCGGTCCACTCGGTGGGGACGTTGCCCGGGGCGAAGAGGCCGAGCACCGGCTTGCCGCCCTTGACCGCCTTCAGGGAGGCGTCGTCGGTGACGACCTGGTAGCCGAGCTTGCGCGCCTGCTCGGTGACGGTCAGGCCCTTGTACCGGCCCTCGGCGATCTTCTGGTCGAAGCGCTGCTTGCCGCCGCCGAGAAGGACGTCGACCTTGTGGTTCACGCTCTGCTCGGCGATGGAACCGGGGCCGCCCTTGGCGACGGTGTCGACGGAGCACTTGGCCATGTCGGCGGGGCCCTGGCAGGAGCGGTCGGTGACGTGCGAGGCGAGGACGGCCGGCGTGGCGTCGGTCAGCTCGGCGGTGGTCACCGAGCCGGTGGCGTAGCCGCCCTTCTGCGCCAGCTCCAGGATGGTCGGCACGGCCTTGTTGGTGCCCGGCGTCTTGGAGATCCGGCCGTTGACGGTCTTCACACCGGTCGCCCAGCCGGAACCGCTGGCCGCGGAGTCGGTGACGTAGTCCGGCGTACCGTCCTCGTGCACGGCGTAGGTGGTGTACGCGCCGGTCAGCGGGAACTTGTCCATGTTCAGGCGGCCTGCCGCACCCACGGTGTAGTCGCGGGCCAGGGTGATCTCGGAGTCGCCCATCCCGTCACCTATGAGCAGGATGACGTTCTTCGCCTTGCCGCTCTTGATGGCGCCCTTCGCGTAATCCTTCGTGTCGTGGGCACCGGCCGTGGCCGTGAGCGCGACGGCGGCGGTGGCGGTGGCGGCGAGGACGGCGCCGGTGGCCATCAGGTGCTTGCGGGACAGGCGCTTCATGGGCATGCAGAATCTCCTTGATCCGGTCGGCGGGCAGCACCGACGGCGCACAGCTCATCAGCGGCGGGTGAACCGCCGGTGACGTCCGGGCCGCTCGTGTCCTTCCGGAACATGGCGGACGCGGCCCGAGCGCCGTCCGGTACGGC
>NZ_JBHJQP010000035.1:0-50007 GCF_042262625.1 Streptomyces sp. NPDC056347
CCCGCCGCCGGGGGGGGCCCCGCCGCCCCCGGCCCCCCCCCCCGGGCCCGGCCGCGGGCGCCGCGGCTCCCGGGGGGGGGGGGGCCCCCCGGGGGCCCCCCCCCCGCGGCCCGCTGACCCGTGGCCGCGCGCCCGGCCGTCCTCTCGGACCACCGGACCGCCACGGCCCCGGGTTCCTCGCGGATCGGCGGGGTCAGACCCCGGCGCCGAGCACCGCGTCGACCCGCTGCGGATCGCCGCAGACGATCAGCAGCGCTCCGGCGCGTTCCCGCGCGCCGGTCAGTACATCGGCGACGGCGTCATCGCCGTTGACGGCGACGATCACCACCGGGCGGGTGCCGACGCGGTCCACGGAGGCGGCACCGGCGAAGAAGACGTCGTCACCGGCCTCGTGGTGCGCCCAGTAGGCGGCCTCTCCGAAGGAGAGTTCGTGCGTGGCCCACGGGTGCTGCTCTCCGGTGGTGAGCACCAGGACGTCGCCCGGCGCGCGGCCGGAGTCGAGCAGCAGGTCCAGCGCTTCGTCGGCGGCGTCCAGCGCGCCGTCCGCCGAGGCGGGGATCAGCTGGAGCTGCGGTGCGGAACGATTCTCCGGCCGGTCCGTCCTGGGGCGGTCGGAGGTCGGCTGCGGGCGCGGCGCCGGGGGCGCGGGCTTCGCGGGGCCGGGTACAGGGTGACCGGGACGCGGTGTTGCCGCGGAACGCGGGCCGGGTACGGGACGGGGGGTCGACGCATTGGCGCGAGGACCCTGGGCGCTCTCGGGAATCTGAGGCTCCTCGGGGATGAGAGGCATGGGTGGTTGTCTGTCGAACGCCGACGCGGGGGCATCGGCGGGTGGGCACATGTGCCCGATCAGAAATCGAAGCCGAGCTGGCCCCCGCTTTCCAGTGCAGCCGCCTCGGCGGAGAAGCGGACCTTTTTCAGGTGCTGCCACCTGGGCAGCGCGTCGAGATAGGACCACGAAAGCCGGTGGTGGGGTGTAGGCCCCCGCTCCTCCAGCGCGGCCCGGTGCACGGGCGACGGGTAGCCGGCGTTCGCCCCGAAGGCGAAATCCGCGTACTCGCCGGACTCCGCGCCCAGTTCGGCCATCATCGTGTCCCGGTGGACCTTCGCGATCACCGAGGCGGCCGCGACCGCGATGCAGGACTGGTCGCCCTTGATCACGGTGCGGACCTTCCACGGCTGTCCCAGGTAGTCGTGTTTGCCGTCGAGGATCACCGCGTCCGGTCGCACCGGCAGGGACTCCAGGGCGCGCACGGCGGCGAGGCGCAGCGCGGCCGTCATCCCGAGCTCGTCGATCTCCTGAGGAGAGGCGTCGCCGAGGCCGAACGCGGTGACCCAGCGCTCCAGCACCGGCGCCAGCTCCGCGCGGCGTCTGGGGCTGATCAGCTTGGAGTCGGTGAGTCCGGCGGGAGGTCGGCGGAGGCCGGTGACGGCCGCGCACACGGTGACCGGTCCCGCCCATGCTCCGCGCCCGACCTCATCGACACCGGCGACGGTCTTGGCACCGGTGGTGGCGCGCAGTGAGCGCTCGACGGTGTGCGTGGGTGGTTCGTACGGCATGGCGCCTGTCAGCGTACGCCGACGGGGACTTCGACGACACCCCGGGTCGGTCAGTACGGGTCGTAGGGATCGCTCTCGTCCACGCCACGCCCGCCGGTGCGCAACGGGTCGCAGTACTCCTCGGCGACGTCGGCGCCGCGCTTTCGCAGAATGTCCCGGGCCCGCGCCTCGCCCCAGCTGGTGGCGTACCAGGGGGCGTCGCCCTCGTCCAGTGACCGCTCGATGTCCCTGAGAGCACAGGAACGCAGCGGCTCGGGCAGCTTGTCCAGGGCCGGTACGGCGTCCGCCGAGAGGCCGCCGAGATAGTCGACGTCGATCGACCGGTCGGCGCGGTACCGGTGGACGTTCTGTTCCGCGATCAGGCCGTCGGGCGAGATCAGGCCGAACGCGAGGACGCCGACGGCGGCGCTGGCCGCGACGGCGCGCGGCAGCAGCCGGGCGCCGAAGAACCCGGCGGCCATGATCAGGGCGATCACCACGCCCAGCCAGAGTTCCACGGCGGCCACGGAGATACGCAGCCGGGTCAGGCCGTAGGCGTCGACGTAGAGGTCCATCCGCCGCAGGGCGGAGGCCACGACGGTCAGGGTGAGCAGGCACAGCGTACCGAGCACGGCGCGGACGAGCGTGCGGTCGCCGTCCCGCCCGCGCGGGGCCCAGCGCAGCGCGAGCGCGATCACCAACAGGGTGAGCACGGTGGCCCAGAGGAGCTGCCAGAAGCCCTGGCGGGCGTACGCGGAATAGCTGAGGTCGGTCGCCGCCATCACCTTGTCGTACCCGCCGAGCAGCACGGTGAGCTGGACCGTGACGAAGACGGCGAACAGCAGGTCCAGCACGATGAGCGGCAGGGCCCACTCCAGTCGCCCACGGGCCTTGCCCGGGCGGACGGTGATGCCGTCCCAGCGCACCGGCGCGGCCGCGGCGTACCCGGCGGCGAGCGCGCCGGCCAGGCCGGTCACGAAGAGGAGCAGCCGCCACGGGCTGTCGCTGACCGAGACATCCGGCATCAGGCTGCCGAGCACATCGGCGAAGGCGGCGTCGGCGCTCGCGAATAGCGCGCCGAACACGACGAGCAGGACGACGGCGACCCCGAGACTGCGGATCACGCCTCCCAGCCGCTTCTGGGAGCCGTTCAGCCGGGAGCGCACGCCCCGTCCGCCCCAGGCCAGTCCGTCGGCGACAGCACAGAGCAGCCCCAGCGAACCGAGGAAGACGCCGAGCCAGCCGCGGCTGCCGTGCAGGGCGAGGGAGCCGAGCGCGAGGGCCGACACCACGGCCAGGAAGACCGGCCAGCCCGCGTCCCGGAGCGCCGGAACGGCGAGCAGCGCCAGTCCGCCGAGCGCCCAGACGGCCGTCCACGGGCGGAGGCGGCGCCCGGCCGTCCGAGCGGCGAAATGGGCCCCGAGCGCTGCGGGTACCGCGACGATCAGCGCGTTCACGCCAAGTCCGTCACCCAGCAACAGAGCGCTGAGCACCGCGGCGGCGACGGCGCAGCAGAGCGTCGCGGCGCTGATGACGGCGGGTTCGGCGGGGCGCAGCTTCGACACCGCGGAGGGCTGGGGCTGCGGGTGGTGCCGTCGCCAGGGGTCGGCCGGGTGCTGCGGCACGTTCTGTCGGGCATACGCCGACGTTCTCGGCGGCTCGGCGGCGGTGCCGGGGGGTTCGGGCTGCGCCTTCGCCGGCGTGTCCTGCTGGGGTGTTCCGGTGCGTTCCACCGAGTCCGGCGGCTCGGGGCCGTCGGACGGCCCGGGTCTTGGTGAAGTGTGATCGGACATGGGACCCCTCCCCTGCCGGAGGGCCGCACGCATCGCCCTTCGCGCACAGCGTCCACAGGGCAGCGGCTGGGGCACCCCGGCGTATCTCTTCGGCGCGCGCCCGTCTGGATGATCATCGGCGGCGGCGTGGCCGAAAGAGTAGCCGCCCCCCGCTGTTCCGGACCAGGCAGGGGGAAGCTGTGGCAGTACCGTGACAGTCGGTGGCGCGGCCGGTGCTCGCGCGCTACCGCGGGAGCCAGTCGGGCAGTTCCTCGGTCCGTGCCGTCCACTCGGCGGGGGGTGCGCCGGCCTTGCCCGCCGCGACGATTCCGCCGACGATCGCGCAGGTCGTGTCGACGTCTCCGCCGGCCTGCGCGGTCGTCCAGAAGGCCTGCTCGAAGTCACCGAGGCTCCGCGCCGCCGACCAGAGGGCGAACGGAACGGTGTCGTGCGCGCTGGTGCGCCGGCCATTGCCGAGCACCGCCGCGACCGTGCCGGTGTCGGCGTAGTCGAGCATGTCGCGGGCGCGGCGCAGACCGGCTCCGACGGCGCTGCGCGGTACGAGCGCGATGACGCCGTCGAGCAGTTCCCCCGGGGTGGGCGGACCGCTCGGCGAGGCGGCCAGTGAGGCGGCCGCCGCGACGGCCATCGCTCCCATCACCGCTTCGCGGTGCTGGTGCGTGGTGTACGAGGAGATCTCGGCCTGGTGCGTGGCCTGCTCCGGGTCGTCCGCGTACCAGGCACCGAGCGGGGCGATGCGCATCGCCGAGCCGTTGCCCCAGGACCCCTGGCCGTTGAACAGCGCGGACGCCAGCTCCCGCCAGTCGCTGCCTTCCCGGACCAGTCTGAGCAGGCGGTTCACGGCGGGGCCGTATCCGCGGTCGAAGTCGTGGTGGTCGGCGAAGGAGTGGGCGAGCGCGTCCTGGTCGATCCGCTCGTGCCGCACGAGCACGGCCAGCACCGAGCACGCCATCTCGGTGTCGTCCGTCCACTGCCACGGAGCGGGCGGGAGGGTGCGCTGCTTGAGCAGCGGATAGTTGGCGGGCACGAAGAACTGGGAGCCCAGTGCGTCTCCCATGGAGAGCCCGCGCAGGCTGGCAAGGGCCCGTTCGAAGCGTTGGCCGGAGGCCGATTCAGCGGTCGTCATCGCCCTTCCACTCTATCCGGTGATGCCGTACGGCTCAGGGGTGCGCCAGCGCTCGAACGGCCGGTCAAGGGTGTAGCGCCCGTCCGCTCCGAGGGTCAGCGTCCGGGTTTCCCCGTTGCCCGGATTGGACAGTGATTCGAATTCGGCGACCGACCAGTGGAACCAGCGCATACAGAACAGACGCATGGTCAGCCCGTGTGTGACCAGCAGGACGTTCTGCGGGTGGTCGGGGTCCTCGAAGCTCCGGTGCAGGCTCTCCAGGAAGGCTCCGACCCGGTCGTACACATCGGCCCCGGACTCCCCCTGGGCGAAGCGGTAGAAGAAGTGCCCGTACGCGTCGCGGTAGGCCTTCTGCAGACGTACGTCGTCGCGGTCCTGCCAGTTCCCCCAGTCCTGCTCCCGCAGGCGCGGCTCCTCGCGAACCCGCACCCGCTCCAGGTCCAGGTCGAGGGCCCGGAAGGTCTCGTGGGTGCGGCGGTAGGGCGAGACATAGACGCTGACCCGCTCGCCTTCGAACAGCTCGCGAAGCCCGGCGCCCGTCTCCCGGGCCTGCCTCCGCCCGGTCGAGGTGAGCCTCAGCGCATGATCGGGTTCGCGCTCGTACACCGTGTCGTCGGCGTTGCCCTCGGACTCCCCGTGCCGGACGAGGACAATGCGTTGCGGTCGTGCCATGTACCCGACCCTAAGGGCTGTCCCGTGTCGCCTCCCGTGGGCGGGCGGCCGGATCTCAGCCACACAGCCGCCCGGCCTCCATCCTGATGGCGTCGCCGGTGAAGCGGCGGCGCAGCTGCCGGTCGTGCGAGACCACCACGAGCGCGCCCGGCCAGTGGGTGAGTGCCTCCTCCAGCTCCTGTACGAGCCCGAGCGCCAGGTGGTTGGCCGGTTCGTCGAGCAGCAGCAGGTCCGCGGGCCGGGCCAGGAGGCGGGCGAGGGCCAGTCTTCTGCGCTGGCCCGCCGAGAGCGAGCCGACGGGCACCCCGAGGTCCCGGGAGCGGAACAGCCCGAACGAGAGGAGCAGGTCCGCCCGCTCGTCCTCGGTGAGCGGCAGCCCCCGGCCGAACGCCGTGAGCACGGGCTCCGTCGGCCGATGCACCGGGATCTCCTGGGCGAGGTATCCGATCGCGCCCCTCCGGGCCACACGGCCGGCGTCCGGTTCGAGCACACCGGCCATGACCCGGAGCAGCGTGGACTTTCCCGCGCCGTTGCCGCCGTGGATCAGGAGCCGGTCGCTCGCCGTGACGGAGAGCCGCTCGACGGCGAGTCTGTCGCCCACCCGGATGTCCGTCAGGGAGACCAGTTCGCCCCCGGTCGCACCCGCCGTGGGCAGGGTGGCGAAGCGCAGGGGCTCGGGCGGTCTGGGAACGGGATGCGACCTCAGCCGTTCCAGTCTCTTGCGGGCGTTGCGGACCCGGCCGGAGACCGAGGCCTGAACCCGGCCCGCGGCGCGGTCGTACGCCATTTTGTTGTTGTCCTTGATGGCGCGGCCGACGGCGACTCCGTGGGCGGTCGTCGTCGCGTACTCCTCCAGTTGCCCGGTCTCCTCGCACCACTGGGCGTAGGACTGCTCCCAGCGCTGCCGCGCGGCCTGCTGCCCGGCGCGGAATCCGGCGTAGCCGCCACCGTGGCGCACGACCGTCCGCCGGTCGGCATCGACTTCCAGGACCGCGGTGGCGACCCGCTCCAGGAAGGTCCGGTCGTGGGACACGGCGATCACCGTGCCGGAGTGGGCGCACAGCTCGCCCTCCAGCCAGTCCAGTGCGGCTTCGTCGAGATGGTTGGTGGGTTCGTCGAGCAGCATCACCTCGGGGCGGGCGGCGATCAGACAAGCCAGGCCAAGCCTCGCCTGCTCGCCGCCGGAGAGGCTGCCGAGCTTCCTGAAGTGCTCTATGTGTGCGAGGCCCAGGCCGTGCATCGCCTTGTCGACGCGGGCATCGGCCTCGTATCCCCCGCGCAGTTCGAACGCGGTGAGCAGATCACCGTACGCGGCGAGCGCGGTGTCGCCGGCAGCGCCGAGCGCCGCCTCGGCGGACCGCAGCTCCCTTTCCATCACGCGCAGTTCCGCGAGCGCGTCGTCGACGGCGTCCCGGACCGTACGCCCGGGCGGCAGCCTCGGGGTCTGGGGCAGCAGGCCGGTGCCGCGATCGGCGGCCGTGAACGCACTCCCGGAGTCGGGGCGTTCGAGCCCCGCGAGAAGCCGGAGCAGGGTCGTCTTCCCCGCGCCGTTCTCCCCCACGATGCCGATCCGCTCCCCCGGGCGCACGGCCAGCGACACATCGTCGAGCAGCAGCCTCTCACCCCGGGACACGGTCACTTCACGCAGAACGATCTGGCTGGACAAGGAAGCCTCCGATCTAACGCAATCATTGTCGCGTTAAGGCGAGTGTGACACACTGGGAACCATTAACACAACGGGAGTAGCAATTGACCGAGCAGCGAAACACCCCGGAGACCGACCAGACCGCGTCGCGCACCGAGCCGCCCGCCGCGCCCGGCACCCGCCGCCCCGGCGGCAGAACCGCCCGCACCCGCGCCGCGGTGCGCGACGCGGTCCTCACGGGGCTGGCGGAGCACGGCTACCCCGGCCTCACCGTCGAGTACGTCGCGGAGCACTCCGGCATCCACAAGACGACCCTCTACCGCCGCTGGGGAAACCTCGAGGGACTGGTCGCGGACGCCCTGGACCTGGCCGGTGAGGACAGCTGGACCCCGCCCGACACCGGAAGCCTGGAGGGGGATCTGCGCGCCCTGGCGCGGCTGACGGCCGCCTCGTTCGAGGACCCGGTCGCGGCGGCCGCGCCCACCGCGTTCATCGCCGCCGCCTTCCAGTCCGAGCGCGCCGCCGAGGCGCTGCGCGCCTTCTACACCGAGCGGTTCGCCCGCTGCGAGGCCGTCGTCGCGCGCGCCGTCGCCCGGCAGGAGCTGGACCGGTGCACGGATTCGGGAGCCCTGGTCAGAGCCGTGGTCTCGCCCCTGTTCCTCGGGCTGTTCATCACCCGCGAGCCGGTCGGGAGCGAGATGGCCGACCGGTCCGCGGCGGCGGCGCTGGCGGCCGCGCGGGCCGGAGTCTTCAACACCCCGAAGGAATCAGCCTGATGGAGGGAGCGCGACGCCTCCGGCTCACCGGGGCCGCCCGGCCCCCGCCGTCGGACCGGTCAGACCGTCCACGACGGTTCCAACTGCACGACGTCGCCCGCCAGTTCCAGCACGTCGTCCTCGGTCTGCGCCCGCTGCGTCAGCCGTTCTACACTCCCGGCCCGGTACTTGCCGCGCTCGGCGCTCGACTGCCACATCGACAGCACGAGGAACTCCTGCCCCGGCGCCTCCCCGAACACCCCGCGCAGCATGCCCGGCGATCCCGCCATCGCCGGATTCCACACCCGCTCCTGCATCAGCGCGAAGTGGTCCACCCGGTCCTCGCGCACCCTGCTGTGCGCCACCCGGACCACATCCGCATCGGTGAACCGCGGCTCGAACCCGGTCTTCACATCGAAGCGGTGCTGGAAGAGCTTGACCTGTGCGGTGCTGTACGTACCCGACTGCTCGGCGGCCAGGGCGTCGTGCGCACGCGCCATGAACGAGTCGTAGAAGACGCGGTTGTCCCAGAAGGAGAAGACATGGGCCACGTCCGGGTGGCGTCGGCTCCATCCGCCGCCCTGCCCCCGGAATCCGGGCTCGCCCAGCAGCCCTGCCCACTTCCGCTGCCCCCGCTCGAAGCCTCGGCGGTCCACCACGGTGCAACGAATCCACTTCACCAGCACCGCGCCATCGTACGGCGCCCGGCGTGGCACGTGTCACGCCCGGACCGAGCAACTCCGAACCGGCCGCCCCGGGCCGCAGAATGACCGCCATGGCATCGCTGCACACCAACCCGCTGTTCAACCGGCTCGACTCCGCGGAGCGCGTTCTCGTCGCGGGCGCGGGCGGCGGCTTCGACATCTACGCGGGGCTCCCCCTCGCGCTCTCCCTCCTCCACCAGGGCAAGCACGTACAACTCGCCAATCTGTCGTTCAGCGCCCTCGAAGGACTCCCCGCCGACGCCTGGCTCGCCCCCGACGTCGCCGTCATCACCCCCGAAACGTCCCCGCACCAGGCGTACTTCCCGGAGCGGACACTCGCCCAGTGGCTGGAACTGCACCGCTATCCGTGCACGGTCCACGCCTTCTCCCGGGTCGGCGTGCAACCGCTGCGCGCCGCCTACCGAGCGCTCATCGAGCGGTACGACATCGACGCCGTCGTCCTGGTGGACGGCGGTACGGACATCCTGATGCGCGGCAACGAGTCCGGGCTCGGCACTCCCGAGGAGGACCTGACCAGCGTCGCCGCGCTCAGCGCGATCGAGGTGCCGGAGCGTCTCGTCGTATCCATAGGCTTCGGCGTCGACGCGTACCACGGGGTCAGCCACGGGCTCGTCCTGGAGAACATCGCCGCACTCGAACGGGACGGCGCGTACCTCGGCGCGTTCTCGCTCTCGCGCACCACGCGCGAGGGCGCGCTCTACGTCGATGCCGTGGCGCACGCCCGGCACCACACCCCCGACCATCCCAGCATCGTGAACGGCTCGATCGCCGCCGCCGTCCAGGGTTCTTTCGGTGATGTCCGCTTCACCTCACGCACCCGCGGCAGCGAGCTCTTCATCAATCCCCTGATGTCACTCTGCTTCGCCTTCGAGCTGGAGGGCGTGGCCCGCAACTGCCACTATCTCGACCGGATCGAAGACACTCATCTGATCCGTCAGGTCAGCAGCGCCATCGAGGAGTTCCGCGACGAGGTCGTACAGCGGCCGCCGCGCCGTATCCCGCACTGACCCCGCCGACCGCTCCCGCACACACGCCTGCCCAGGTCGCACCGGGACCGCGATGGCCCGATTCCGACGCCCGGTCCCGATTCGGTTGGCTCCACGGCCCGTTGCGGACATGATCGGGTGATGTCAGCGGCCCGACGGCCCAGCGGAAAGCCAGGGAGGCAAGTTTGATGAGCACCCCCAACAAGGACATCGACAAGGCCGAAGTCAGGCTCAAATGGGATCCCAGCCCCTCGGGAGCCCCGGCCCACGACCTCGACATCATCGCCGCCACCTACCTCGCCGAAGCGCCGTACGGCAGCCCGGCGTACCTGGTGCATTTCGACAGCCGCTCGCCGGACGGCACCATCACCCTCAACCGCGACAGCCGGACCGGTCAGGGCTTCGGCTTCGACGAGGAGATGACGCTGGAGCTGGACCGCCTGTCGAGCGCCTACTCCCGGGTGCTCGTCGGTGTCGCCATCCAACAGCGTGACGGACACCGGACGTTCGCCGAGATAGCGAACACGGGGGTTCAGATCCGGGAGGGCTACACCGTCCTGGCGGAGGACGACTTCTCCACGGTCGGCGCGTCCACCGCGGCGATCGTGGCCGAATTCGCCCGCGACGCCTCCGGGGCCTGGGTGTTCCACCGCGGCCTCCGGGGCTTCGACGGCGATCCGGACTCGTTCGCCGCGACGATGGGCAGCCGTACGCCCGAAGCGTGAGGCGGCGCGAGCGGGGGCACCGCCGGGGCCCTGACCGGGGCGCGGGGTCCTGGTCAGGGCCCCGGCCGGTCAGGCTCCGACGTACCGCGCCAGGTGCTCGCCGGTGAGGGTGGCGCCGGCCGCCACCAGATCGGCCGGGGTGCCCTCGAAGACGATCCGGCCGCCGTCGTGCCCGGCACCGGGCCCCAGGTCGATGATCCAGTCCGCGTGCGCCATCACCGCCTGGTGGTGCTCGACGACGATGACCGACTTGCCCGAGTCGACGAGCCGGTCCAGCAGGCCGAGCAGTTGCTCGACATCGGCGAGGTGGAGGCCGGTGGTCGGTTCGTCGAGGACGTACACACCGCCCTTGTCGGCCATGTGTGTCGCCAGCCTGAGGCGCTGCCGCTCGCCGCCGGAGAGCGTGGTGAGCGGCTGGCCGAGGCTGAGGTAGCCGAGCCCGACGTCCACGAGCCGCCGCAGGATGCGGTGTGCGGCCGGAATGCGCGCCTCCCCCGCGCCGAAGAACTCCTCGGCCTCGGCCACCGGCATCGCGAGCACCTCGCTGATGTCACGGCCGCCGAAGAGATGGTCCAGCACCGACGCCTGGAACCGCTTCCCCTCGCACTCCTCGCAGGGCGTCGCCACCCCCGCCATCATCGCCAGGTCGGTGTAGACGACGCCCGCCCCGTTGCAGCCCGGGCAGGCGCCCTCGGAGTTGGGGCTGAACAGCGCGGGCTTCACACCGTTGGCCTTCGCGAACGCCTTACGGATCGAGTCGAGCAGTCCGGTGTACGTCGCCGGATTGCTCCGCCGCGAGCCGCGGATGGCGCTCTGGTCGACCGACACCGCCTCCGTGCCCTCGGGCATCGACCCGTGCACGAGCGAGCTCTTGCCGGACCCCGCCACACCGGTGACGACGGTGAGCACGCCGAGCGGGATGTCGACATCGACGCCCTGGAGGTTGTGGGTGCTCGCACCTCGGATCCTCAGCGCCCCGGTGGGCTCGCGCACGGTGTCCTTGAGCGCCGCGCGGTCGTCGAGATGGCGGCCGGTGACCGTGCCGCCGGACCTCAGTCCCTCGACGGTTCCCTCGAAGCAGACGGTGCCGCCTGCCGGGCCGGCCCCGGGACCGAGGTCGACGACATGGTCGGCGACGGCGATGGTCTGCGGCTTGTGCTCCACGACGAGCACGGTGTTGCCCTTGTCCCGCAGCCTCAGCAGCAGGCCGTTCATCCGCTGGATGTCGTGCGGGTGCAGGCCGATGGTGGGCTCGTCGAAGACGTAGGTGACATCGGTGAGCGAGGAGCCGAGGTGGCGGATCATCTTGACGCGCTGCGCCTCGCCGCCGGACAGCGTGCCCGAGGGCCGGTCGAGCGAGAGGTAGCCGAGCCCGATCTCCACGAACGAGTCCAGGGTCTGCCGGAGCGCGGCGAGCAGCGGGGCCGCCGATGGGGCTTCCAGGCCGCGCACCCACTCGGCGACGTCGCTGGTCTGCATCGCGCAGACGTCGGCGATGCCCAGCTCCCCGATCTTCGAGGAGCGGGCCTCCTCGCTCAGCCGGGTCCCCTCGCACGCCGGGCAGGTGGTGAAGGCGACCGCCCGCTCCACGAACTCCCGGATGTGCGGCTGCAACGCTTCCTTGTCCTTGGAGAGGAAGGACTTCTGGATCTTGGGGATCAGTCCCTCGTAGGTGAGGTTGACGCCCTCGACCTTCACCTTGGTCGGCTCCCGGTACAGGAAGTCCCGCATCTCCTTCTTGCTGAACTCCCGGATCGGCTTGTCCGGGTCGAGGAGGCCGGACTCGGCGTAGACCCGTACCGTCCAGAAGCTGTCCGACTTCCAGCCGGGGATGGTGAAGGCGCCTTCGGAGAGCGACTTGGTGTCGTCGTACAGCTGGCTCAGGTCGATGTCCGAGACCGTGCCGCGGCCCTCGCAGTGGGTGCACATGCCGCCGGTACGGGTGAAGGTCCGCTTCACGGTCCTGGTCCGGTCGGCTCCCCGGTCGACCTTGAACGCTCCGCTGGCCCGGACCGACGCGACATTGAAGGAGAATGCCTGCGGCGATCCGATGTACGGCTTGCCGAGCCGGCTGAAGAGGATGCGCAGCATCGCGTTGACGTCGGTGGCGGTGCCGACCGTGGACCGCGGGTCCGCGCCGAGCCGCTGCTGGTCGACGGTGATCACGGTCGTCAGCCCGTCGAGGACATCGACCTCGGGCCGCGCCAGGCTCGGCATGAAGCCCTGCACGAAGGCGCTGTACGTCTCGTTGATCAGCCGCTGCGACTCGGCGGCGATGGTGCCGAACACCAGCGAGCTCTTGCCCGAGCCGGAGACTCCGGTGAACACCGTCAGACGGCGCTTCGGGATCTCGATGCTGACGTCCTTGAGGTTGTTCACGCGCGCGCCGTGCACACGGATCATGTCGTGGCTGTCGGCGGCGTGCCTCTCGGGCGACGGCGTGTCCGTCCTCTTGGCCATGCTTGTCGTGTCTCCGTCCGTCGGGCGGAGCCTCCCGGGTGCGGCGGGAAGCCCACGTGCGTCGTGGATGCCCATGCACGGCACGCTAGTCGCGGACCGGTGGCCGTGCTTCTCGATTCCTGACCGGTCTGGTGACCTGCTTCGCCACGCACGACGGCATCCCCTCCGTGGCACGCGCGGCCTCACGCCGGTACGCGCTGGGCGGCATGCCCACCAGCTCGGTGAAACGCGTGCTGAAGGTGCCCAGCGACGAGCAGCCGACCATGAAGCAGACCTCGGTGACGCCGAGGTCGCCGCGCCGCAGCAGCGCCATCGCCCGCTCGATGCGCCGCGTCATCAGATACCCGTACGGAGACTCCCCGTACGCCTGCCGGAAAGCGCGGCTCAGATGCCCTGCCGACATGTGCGCGCCACGGGCCAGTGCCTCGACGTCCAGCGGCTGCGCGAAGTCCCGGTCGATGCGGTCGCGGACACGGCGCAGCCGCGCGAGGTCGCGCAGTCGCCGGGTCTCATCGGGTCTGCTGGTCATCTGCGTGATCGTGCCACACCGCTCGGACAGTCGCCCGCCGCGCGCGGGCCCGGGGCCGGGTACGCCGGAGGGCGCCGACCAGTTGCCGGCGCCCTCCTCACCCGGTGTCCGGGATGTGTGCGGATGTCAGCTGCAACCGCTGGTCGAGCCGCAGCCCTCGCAGATGTAGCAGGAACCGGCACGCTGCATCTTGGTGCCGCAGGAGAAGCAGAGCGGGGCGTCCGCGCTGATCCCGAGCTGCATCTCGACGAGCTCCGCCGAGGTGTGCGCGGTCTTCGGGGCGGGCTTCGCCGCCTCCTGCACCGCGGCCACCGCCTTCAGCGGCTCCGTCCGCACCGGGGCGGACTGGGCCAGGCTCTCGATGTCCAGCTCCTCGTCGTCGAGCGAGGGCTCGTACGAACCGGTGTCGAGGTGGCGCTGGCGCTCCTCGGCCGAGTGGATGCCGAGCGCGGAGCGGGTCTCGAAGGGAAGGAAGTCCAGCGCGAGGCGGCGGAAGATGTAGTCGACGATCGACTGCGCCATCCGCACGTCCGGGTCGTCCGTCATTCCGGCCGGCTCGAAGCGCATGTTGGTGAACTTCGAGACGTAGGTCTCCAGCGGTACGCCGTACTGCAGACCGACCGAGACGGCGATGGAGAAGGCGTCCATCATGCCCGCGAGGGTGGAGCCCTGCTTGGACATCTTCAGGAAGACCTCTCCGAGACCGTCGTCCGGGTAGGAGTTGGCGGTCATGTAGCCCTCGGCGCCGCCCACCGTGAAGGAGGTGGTGATGCCGGGACGGCCCTTGGGGAGGCGCTTGCGGACCGGGCGGTACTCGACGACCTTCTCGACCGCGGTACGGATGGTCTCCTCGGCCTTGGCCGTGACCTCCGCCTTCTCCTTCTCCTTGGTCTTCGCGGAGAGGGGCTGGCCGACCTTGCAGTTGTCGCGGTAGATGGCGAGCGCCTTGACGCCCATCTTCCACGCCTCGAAGTAGACCTCCTCGACGTCCTCGACGGTGGCCGTCTCCGGCAGGTTCACCGTCTTGGACAGCGCGCCGGAGATCCACGGCTGGATCGCGGCCATCATGCGGACGTGGCCCATCGCGGAGATGGAGCGCTCGCCCATCGCGCAGTCGAAGACCTCGTAGTGCTCGGTCTTCAGACCGGGGGCGTCGATCACATTGCCGTGCTCGGCGATGTGGGCGACGACCGCCTCGATCTGCTCCTCCGGGTAGCCCAGGCGGCGCAGGGCCTGCGGGACGGTGCCGTTGACGATCTGCATCGAGCCGCCGCCGACCAGCTTCTTGAACTTGACCAGGGCGAGGTCGGGCTCCAGGCCGGTGGTGTCGCAGGACATCGCGAGACCGATGGTGCCGGTCGGCGCGATGACCGAGGCCTGCGCGTTGCGGAAACCGTTCTTCGCACCGAGGCGGAGCACGTCCTGCCAGGCCTCCGTCGCGGCGGCCCAGATCGGATTGTCCAGGTCGTCCGTGTGGACGGCGGCGGCGTTGGCGTCGGCGTGCTGCTTCATGACGCGCTGGTGCGGCTCGGCGTTGCGGGCGTAGCCGTCGTACGGGCCGACGACCGCGGCGAGCTCGGCGGAGCGCTTGTACGACGTACCCGTCATCAGCGAGGTGATGGCACCGGCGAGGGCGCGGCCGCCGTCGCTGTCGTAGGCGTGGCCGGTCGCCATCAGCAGGGCGCCGAGGTTGGCGTAGCCGATGCCGAGCTGGCGGAAGGCGCGGGTGTTCTCACCGATCTTCTGGGTCGGGAAGTCGGCGAAGCAGATGGAGACGTCCATCGCGGTGATGACCAGCTCGACGACCTTGGCGAAGCGCTCGACGTCGAAGGACTGGTTGCCCTCGCCGTCGTCCTTGAGGAACTTCATCAGGTTCAGCGAGGCGAGGTTGCACGAGGTGTTGTCCAGGTGCATGTACTCGGAGCAGGGGTTCGAGCCGTTGATCCGGCCGGACTCCGGGCAGGTGTGCCAGTGGTTGATCGTGTCGTCGTACTGGATGCCGGGGTCGGCACAGGCCCAGGCGGCCTCGGCCATCTTGCGGAAGAGCGACTTGGCGTCGACCTCCTCGATGACGTCACCGGTCATGCGGGCGCGCAGCCCGAACTTGCCGCCGGTCTCGACCGCCTTCATGAACTCGTCGTTGACCCGGACCGAGTTGTTGGCGTTCTGGTACTGGACGGACGTGATGTCGTCGCCGCCCAGGTCCATGTCGAAGCCCGCGTCACGCAGGGCGCGGATCTTCTCCTCCTCCTTCACCTTGGTCTCGATGAAGTTCTCGATGTCGGGGTGGTCGACGTCGAGGATGACCATCTTGGCCGCGCGCCGGGTGGCGCCGCCGGACTTGATCGTTCCGGCGGAGGCGTCGGCACCGCGCATGAAGGAGACCGGACCGGAGGCATTGCCGCCGGAGGACAGCAGCTCCTTGGAGGAGCGGATCCGGGAGAGGTTCAGGCCGGCGCCGGAGCCGCCCTTGAAGATCATGCCCTCTTCCTTGTACCAGTCGAGGATCGACTCCATGGAGTCGTCGACGGACAGGATGAAGCAGGCCGAGACCTGCTGCGGCTGGGGCGTCCCGACGTTGAACCACACCGGGGAGTTGAAGCTGAAGATCTGGTGCAGGAGGGCGTACGCCAGCTCGTGCTCGAAGATCTCGGCGTCCGCGGGGGAGGCGAAGTAGCTGTAGTCCTCGCCGGCCTTGCGGTACGTCTTCACGATCCGGTCGATCAGCTGCCGCAGACCGGTTTCGCGCTGCGGGGTGCCGACGGCCCCGCGGAAGTACTTGCTGGTGACGATGTTGACCGCGTTCACCGACCAGAAGTCGGGGAACTCGACGCCACGCTGCTCGAAGTTGATCGAGCCGTCGCGCCAGTTGGTCATGACGACGTCACGACGCTCCCACGCCACCTCGTCGTACGGATGCACGCCGGGGGTGGTGTGGATGCGCTCGATGCGCAGCCCCTTGCTCGACTTGGCTCCCTTGGTGCGGGAACCCCGTGCCGGGCCGCTCGCCGTCTCTGTCATGCCGCCTCCCATATGTGGGCAAAAACACCCTGAAGTGCCCAGAACTTCCCGGGGCACTGTCTGTCTCTGATGCCTCGAACGCCACCCAGAGCGCCCGAGGCAGGTCTATGAAGCCGCCCTGCGGCCGATCCCGCGTGATCGCGTCGACCGGCCGGTGTGGATCAGTCGGCGGCAGTGGCGGGAACGGGGACCTCCACGGCCCCGCCTCCCGCTTCCACGGAAGGCCGCCGCTCACGGAGCTCCGCGATGGCGGCCTCGAAGTCTTCGAGCGTGTCGAACGCCCGGTACACGGACGCGAAGCGCAGGTACGCGACGAGGTCGAGTTCCCGCAGGGGGCCGAGGATGGCCAGGCCCACGTCGTGCGTGGTCAGCTCGGCGCTGCCGGTCGCCCGCACCGCCTCCTCGACCCGCTGGCCGAGCTTGGCGAGGGCGTCCTCGGTGACCGGCCGCCCCTGGCACGCCTTGCGTACGCCGGAGATGACCTTGGTCCGGCTGAAGGGCTCGGTCACGCCGCTGCGCTTCACCACCATCAGCGAACAGGTCTCCACCGTCGTGAAACGGCGGGAGCAGTCGGGGCACTGGCGGCGGCGTCGGATCGACGTGCCGTCATCGGTGGTGCGACTGTCGACGACCCGGCTGTCGGGGTGCCTGCAGAAGGGGCAGTGCATGGCTCCCAACCCTCCTTCACAGCACGACTGAATAGCCTCACCAGGACCCGCCGGGGCCCCTCGAAGCTGTCACAAGCATAGGCGATGGCCACACCCTCGACGGACCGAGGACCACAACTTCTGGGCGGCCGGAGCAATCCAACCACTAGATCTTGGGTTTGGTCCCGCATTCGGCCCTACCGCGTGTCGCTCGTCACGAGCGGTCGGCAGGCAGCGTAGCGGCCGCGTTAGAGGGTACGGGAACGGCGCGGCGGCCGGCATCGCGGGTCCCGCCCGGCACACTCGGACGGACACCCCGGCGGCGGTCGGCGCGCCCGCCCGCCACGCCGGACGGGCGCGGGGGGAATTCCGGGAAACAGCCTCTCGCATACACCTGGCAGGGAATACGCGGCAGACTTTTATTCCTTTTTCACTCGAACGTGTGTTTGGCGCAACCTTTCGAAAGCCACTACCGTTGTCCAGCCAGGGAGACCATTCGAGAGGGGCCGACGTGACCACCACCGCAGACAGTGCCACCATCACCGCCCAGGACCGCTCCCAGGGCCGATTCGAGCCGGTGCATGCCATGAATGACTCAGTCACGAACATGGAGGGACCGGAGTCCGCGCGCCCCGCGCGCTCCCTGCCCGGTCGACCTCCCGGAATCCGGGCCGACAGCTCGGGGCTCACAGACCGGCAGAGGCGCGTCATCGAGGTGATCCGGGACTCCGTGCAGCGGCGCGGCTATCCCCCCTCCATGCGGGAGATCGGCCAGGCGGTGGGCCTCTCCAGCACGTCGTCCGTGGCCCATCAGCTGATGGCCCTGGAGCGGAAGGGCTTCCTGCGCCGCGACCCCCACCGACCGCGTGCGTACGAGGTCCGCGGCTCGGACCAGCCCAGCTCGCAGCCCACGGACACGACCGGCAAGCCCGCGGCGTCGTACGTGCCGCTGGTCGGCCGGATCGCGGCGGGCGGTCCCATCCTCGCCGAGGAGTCGGTCGAGGACGTCTTCCCCCTCCCCCGCCAGCTCGTCGGTGACGGTGAGCTGTTCGTTCTCAAGGTCGTCGGCGATTCGATGATCGAGGCGGCCATCTGTGACGGTGACTGGGTCACCGTCCGTCGCCAGCCCGTCGCGGAGAACGGCGACATCGTGGCCGCCATGCTGGACGGCGAGGCCACCGTCAAGCGCTTCAAGCGGGAGGACGGCCATGTCTGGCTGCTCCCGCACAATGCCGCGTACCAGCCGATCCCGGGTGACGAAGCGACGATCCTCGGCAAGGTGGTGGCGGTGCTGCGGCGGGTGTGAGGCCCGCCCTCTCCGACCGGGCCCCGGGATCCACTGCGCCGATCCCGGGGTTCGCTCATGCCCGCGGCCGTGCCGCCGGCAGCGGCCCGCCGGTGCGGCCTACCGGCCCTCCGCCTTGGCCGCCGCATCGATCGCCGCGAGCGAGCGACGCGCCTGGTTGCGGTCGGTCGTGTACCAGAAATCGGGCAGCGAGGCCCGCAGATAGCTCCCGTACCGGGCGTTGGCCAAACGTGGATCGAGTACGGCGACCACGCCCTTGTCCCCCGTCGCCCGGACGAGCCGACCGGCTCCCTGGGCCATCAGCAGCGCCGCGTGCGTGGCCGCGACGGCCATGAAGCCGTTGCCGCCCCCCTCCTCTACCGCCTTCTGGCGCGCGCTCATCAGCGGATCGTCCGGGCGCGGGAAGGGGATGCGGTCCATGACCACCAGCTGGCAGCTGGCCCCCGGCACATCGACGCCCTGCCAGAGCGAGAGCGTGCCGAAGAGACAGGTCTCGGGGTCGGCCGCGAAATTCTTGATCAGCTCGCCGAGGGTCTCCTCGCCCTGGAGCAGGATCGGCTTGTCCAGCCGGCCGCGCAGCTCCTCCGCGGCGGCCTGGGCCGCCCGCATCGAGGAGAACAGCCCGAGCGTACGCCCGCCCGCCGCCTCGACCAGCTCGGAGAGCTCGTCCAGCATGTCGGTGCGCGAGCCCTCCCGGCCCGGTGTGGCCAGATGCCGGGCGACGTAGAGGATGCCCTGCCTGGGGTAGTCGAACGGCGAGCCGACGTCCAGCCCCTTCCACTGCGGGAGGTCCTCGCCCTCGACGCCCTCCGGAGCGAGCCCGAGCGAGGCGCCCACCCCGTTGAAGTCCCCGCCGAGCTTCAGCGTGGCCGAGGTCAGCACGACGGACCGCTCCGTGAAGAGCTTCTCGCGCAGCAGCCCCGAGACGGAGAGCGGGGCGACCCGCAGCGAGGCCCCGAAACGGTCGTGGCGCTCGTACCAGACGACGTCGTACTCCGAGCCGTGGGTGATCCGCTCGGCGACGCCGTGGATCGACTCCACCGAGGCCAGGGCCTGCTTGCGCACGGCGTCCTCGTCCTGGACGGACTTGTCACGGGTCGCGCCCAGGGCGGAGATCACCGTGCGCGCGGCGTCACGCAGGGCCAGCAGCGCGTAGTTCAGATCCTCGGGGATCTCCTCCAGCCGGCCGGGGAGCGCCAGCTCCATCACCCGCTCGAAGCCCTCCGAGGCCGTCTGCAGCGCGTCGGCCGCCTTCTCGTTGACCAGCTTCGCCGCACGGCGGACCGCCCGGTTGACCTGGCCGGGGGTGAGCTCGCCGGTGGCCACGCCGGTCACCCGGGAGACCAGCTCGTGGGCCTCGTCGATGATCAGCACCTCGTGCTGCGGGAGCACCGGGGCGCCCTCGATGGCGTCGATGGCGAGAAGGGCGTGATTGGTGACGACGACATCGGCGAGCTTGGCCCGCTCCCGGGCCGCCTCCGCGAAGCACTCGGCCCCGTACGCGCACTTCGAGGCGGACAGACACTCGCGCGAGGAGACGGACACCTGCGCCCAGGCCCGGTCGGAGACGCCCGGGGTGAGGTCGTCGCGGTCGCCGGTCTCCGTCTCGTCCGACCAGTCCCGCAGCCGGATCAGGTCCTGGCCCAGCTTGCTCGACGGGGCGGCGGCCTCGAACGGGTCGAAGAGCCCCTCCTCCTCGTCCTGCGGCACCCCTTCGTGGAGCCGGTGCAGGCACAGGTAGTTCGACCGGCCCTTGAGCATGGCGAACTGGGGGCGACGGCGCAGCAGCGGATGCAGGGCGTCGACCGTACGCGGAAGGTCACGCTCCACCAGCTGGCGCTGGAGCGCCAGGGTCGCCGTGGCGACCACGACCCGCTCCCCGTGCGCGAGCGCGGGCACCAGGTAGCCGAGGGACTTTCCGGTGCCGGTGCCGGCCTGGACGAGCAGATGGGATTGGTCGTCCACGGCCGCGGCGACGGCCTCGGCCATGGCGGCCTGACCGGGGCGTTCCGCACCGCCGACGGCGGTCACGGCGGCGTGCAGGAGCTCGGGAAGGGATGGCTTCGTCATAGCCCGACCAGCGTACGGGTCGCCACTGACAACAGCGGTCACTCCCGGACTCCGGCAGCCGGATGGAGCGGGTTGGGCACGGTCCCGTGGACGGCGGCGTGCGGGCGCTCGGAACGGTCCCGGTAACCGTCGACGTGCAGCCGGTTACGGTTCAGACAGAGGCGTTCGATCTCGGGGGTGAGCAGGTCGAACAGCTCGAACCGGTCCTTGAGCTCCGGGAATCGGGCGTGGTGGCGCAGGATCTCGGCCCGGACAAGTGACCAGAAATCGCCCTCCGGAACACCCAGCTGCTCCTCGCACAGCGCCGAAAGGAAGCGGAACACTCCGATGAAGAGCCCGGAGTGGATGAACTGGGTGAGGAAGCCGGGTTCCTCGGTGAGCAGGACGCGGCGCACGTCCTCGGGCATCGGCTCGTGCTCCGGCAGCGGCCGGGCGCTGATGTTCACGTCGTCGACGAAGTCCTTGATCGCCAGGCGTGCCGGTACGTCCCGCTCGTCGAAGACCACGATGGCGTTCTCGCCGTGCGGGGAGAAGACCGTGCCGTACCGGTAGAGGAAGTGGAGCAGCGGCGGGAGCAGGGCGGCGAAGAGGCGGGCCAGCCAGGCGGTGGGGGTGAGTCCGGAGCGGTCGACGAGCTCGGCGGTGAAGGCGCGGCCGCTCGGGTCGGTGTGGAGCAGTGAGGCGAGGGTCCGGGCCCGCTCACCGGGGGCGAGCCGGGGGCCCAGGGGTTCGCGCCAGATCGCGCCGAGGATCTCCTTGAACTGGTACGGGGCCTCGGGGAGGTGGTCGTAGAGCGGGTGCTCGACCGTGACGGAGGCGACCTCGCCGAGCAGGATGACCCCGCAGGTGTCGCGGAGGAAGGCGTCCTGGTCGCGCAGGCCGTGGACCCAGGTGGTGACGGCGGGGGCGGCGAGGGTCCGCTCGGTCGGCAGGCCGCGCCAGACCAGGGTGTTGAGGATCGACAGCGGCAGCTTGACCGAGTGCCGGTCGGGGCGGGCCACGTTGCTGAAGGTCCGGATGGACTGCTGGGGCAGCCTGAGGTCCGGGTCGGCGTGCAGCGGCACGATCTCGCCGGCGGCGATGGCGGGGGCGAAGAGCGGAACGATCCATTCGTCCCACTGCCAGGGGTGCACGGGGAGGAGGAGATACCCGTCCGGGTCGAGACCGCGGGCACGGAGCACGGCGTCGAAGGAGGCGCGGACCGAGGGGTCGAGCTCGTGGGCGTACAGCTGCTCCGGGCCGGTCAGTCCGGCGGCTCCGCGGTAGGCGGCGATCGTGGTGGAGACGGCGATCCACGGCAGGGTGAGGGGCGTGCGGGCCTCGGGGGTGTAGCGCGTGGCGTCGGCGGCGGAGAGGCCGAGGCGGCCCTTGTTCGCGACCAGCCAGGGGTGGCCGGTCTGGTGCCCCTCCAGCTCGGCGTAGTCGAGGTCGGCCAGCTCGGCGACGGTGAGCGCGGTGTGGTCGAGGCGGGCGTCGGCGCCGAGGGTGGTGGTGATCTCGCGGATGAGATGGCCGAGGGTGGCGCCGTCGATGCCGAGGAGGTGACGGGCACGGACGAGGAAGCGGAGCGGGTCACGGAAGGGAGCGGCGGCCTCGTCCGATGCCCCCGGGGTGCTCACGGGGGTCTCCAGGACGGAGTCCGGGACGACGTGCCAGCTTCCGTACACGCCCCGCCGGGCGCGGAAGACGAGGCTCCCGCCGTCGTCCAGGGCCAGGGTGAACGTATCGCTCGCGTCGTCCTGCCGGACCGGCTCGATGACTTCCTCGTAGGCGAACTGTCCGAGCATCTTGGCGAGCATCCGGGCGGCGGCCCGGTCCCAGATCTCGCGGTTCAGTTCCGGTGTGCGGAGCAGGTCGGCGAAGTCCGCCGGATCACGGCTCTCTGGGTATTTCGGCACGGGGACTCCTCGGTATGGAACCCATGGGGTTCGAGCGGGGCGAGTGGGGCAACGGTTCGTTCACAGCTGGGCACGATGGATTCGGTCGCGGACCATCAGGGCGGCTTGCTTCTCGGGGAGTTCGAGCTCCGCGGAGAAGCGGAAGCCGGCGCTCAGGAAGGCGGAGACGGACGGGGTGTTGCGCAGGTCGGGTTCCGCCACCACCCGCGCGCACCGGGGGCGGTGGTCGAGCACGAGGTCGGCGACGGCCCGCAGCAGGGTGGTGCCGATGCCGTGGCCGCGGTCGTTCACACCGCCGATGAGCAGGTGGATTCCGGTGTCGTGCGGGCGGGCCGGGTAGTGGCGGGCCAGCGGGTCGAGATCCGCGCGGTAGATCTCCCAGTAGCTCATGGGGACGCCCCCGAGCACGCCGAGGCAGGGCACGCTGCGCCCGTCGCCGTCGAGCTGCGGGAGCAGATGGGCGGCCGTGACGGCCTCGGGCCCGGCGAGCTCCCAGAAGGCCGCGACCGCGGGATCGTTCATCCAGCGGCTGAGTACGGCCAGGTCACGCTCCAGCCGTACGGGGACGAGCTGGAACACCCCGGCCGACGTGGCGACGGGGCGCCAGTCGGCCGGGCGGTCGAGCAGTTCGGAGCGGGCCGCCGTCGGCCCCGCGCCGGCCCCCCGGTTCCGGTCGTTCCCCGCGGTCGGGGCGTCCTCGCCGAGCAGGGCGAGGAGTTCCCCGGGAAGTTCCAGGTCCAGGGTGTCGTCGGCGCCGGTGTCGGCCGGTGGGGCGGGGCCGCTTCCGGCGTCGGCGTACGCGTCGGCGGGAGCCACGGGGGCGTTCTCCTCTCGTGGTCGGACGATGGACGGTCTGCCTCAGGCGTGCAGGGGGTTGGCCATGGTGATGTAGACGGACTGGGTGTCGACCGGGCCGACCAGTTCGTCCAGACCGTGCATCCGGGTCAGCAGATTGGCCTTGCAGCGCAGGTGGGACTTGTCCAGCAGAAGCGCGGGGAGCGGGGAGCCCAGGCCGGCGGCCGAGACGAGGAACCGGCGGAAGGCCGCGATCAGTACGCGCTCGTCGGCGAGCCGCTCGGCGCCGAACGCCCCGATCAGGCCGAACACATGGTTGATGCCGAGGTAGTAGGCGAACCGCTCGTCGGTGACCGCGTCGGTGACGAAGGTGTCGCTGAGCGCTCCGATGCCGGGGAGCCGGTCCTCCAGCGCCGCGCGGTAGGACTCCCGGAAGTAGTAGCCCTGGTTGTCGCGGTACCGGCCGCCGACCGGCCAGCCCTCGCGGTCCAGGAGCACCAGGGTGTTCTGCTGGTGCGCTTCGAGGGCCACCCCGGCCCGGCCGTCGAGCCAGAGCACCGGGCGTACGACGCGGTCCAGGTAGCGCAGGAACCACTCGGCGGCGACCGCGCCGGTGCTCCGGCCGGTGACGACCGCCAGCGCGTGCACGATCCGGGCCAGGCGCGTGTGCATGCCCGTCCGGCCCGGCCAGGGGCGCGGCGCGGTGAGGGCCGCGACGCAGACGGCGTCGTCCAGCGGCCCGAACGGGTTGTGCCGCAGGATCACGTCGAGGCCGCGGACGGGGGTGCCGTCCGGGCCGTCGACGGCGAGCCAGGCGGGGTCGCGGACGATGTCGAAGTCCGGGTGGGCGGCCTGCCACTCGGTGGCGAGCCCGCTGCGCAGCAGCCGGTGGACCTCGACGCCGCGGTGGAGTTCCTTGCGGAGGTTCTCCCGGCGGGAGTTGGTGATGCGGACGCCCAGGGAGAGCTTGAGCATGACGTCGGCGCCGGGCCGGTGCACGGTGCGGACCGAGGAGGTGGGGTGCCAGTGCTCACCGTACGGTCCCAGGTCGTGCAGGTGTCCGGCGTCGAGCAGGGCGGCCACCTCGGGGCGGTGGCGCAGTTCGCGGGCCTGCCAGGGGTGCAGGGGCAGCGGTGCGGTGCCGTGCGGAAGTCGTAGCCCTTCGGCGTGGGCGGCGACCAGTTCCTCGGCGGGCATCGGGCGGCCCTTGTCGGTCCAGGCGGAGTCGGTGGCGAGTACGGAGCGGTCGACGGCCATCCAGTGCAGCGGGAAGGAGCCGTGCGACTCGGGTGAGTAGAGCCGGGATTCGGCCTCGGAGAGCCCTTCGCGGCTCTTGGGGGTGGGGTGGAGCGGGTGGCCGAGCAGCAGGGACTGTTCGGCGGTGAGGAAGAGGTCGCTGCCGGCCGGGGCGTGCGGGGCGCGGCGCCGTTCGGCGATGAAGCCCGCGGTACGTCGTACCGAATCGGCCACGCGGGCCACCATGTCGGCGCCGTGGTCGCGGTCGGCCTCACGGCCCAGGAGGGCGGCGACGGTGACGGCGTCGGCGGGCGGCGCTCCTTCCGGCGCCCCTTCCAGGGCGGGCGGGCCGAAGCGGTGCCAGCCGGTGGCCGACCAGTGGAGGACGGGGACCAGCAGGGCCGTTCCGCTGGCGGGGAGGGGGATGCGGAGCGTGGGTCCGTCCGGTCCGGCCGGGCCGGTCTCCCGGACCCAGCAGCGCAGCAGGTTCTCGGTGCCCGCCGTGTCGGCCGCGCGGTACGGGTCCGGGTGGTCGAGCGGGTCGGCCGGTGCCTCGCCGGGGTCCGGGGCCGAGGCGGTGCGGCTCTCCTCGGGCGGGGCCGTCATCTGGCGCGGCACGACGGACTGTTCGAGGACGAGCGGCCCGGCGGCCCGGGCCTTTCCTCGCTGCGGAGTGGGGGAAGCTCCGTCGCCGTGGGGGGTGGGGGTGGGGGTGGGGTTCACGGTGGTCTTTCTCGTGAGGGCGTCCGGGGTCAGCGGACCGACCCGGTCGTGATCCGGCGGTGCGGCAGCCGCTCGGCGGCCGCCAGGGCGTCGGCGAGGCGGTCCACGACCGCCGTCGCCTGTTCGTCGGTGAGGGTCAGGGGCGGGAGGAGGCGGACGACGGCGGAGTGGCGTCCGCCGATCTCGACGATGAGCCCGCGGCGCAGGCACTCCTGCTGGACGGCGGCGGCGAGGGCGGGGGCTGGTGGGGATTCCGGGCCGTCGCCGGGCGCGTCGGCCTCCGGGTCGACCAGCTCGATCCCGATCATCAGGCCTCGTCCGCGTACGTCGCCGATGGTGGGGTGGTCGGCGGCCAGTGCCCGCAGGCGGGCCAGCATGCGGGCGCCGAGCGTGGCGGCGCGCTCGGCGAGACGGTTCTCCCGTACGTAGGCGAGGGTGGCCGTGCCCGCGGCCATCGCCAGTTGGTTGCCCCGGAAGGTGCCCGCGTGGGCGCCGGGCCGCCAGGTGTCGAGTTCGGCGCGGTAGACGATCACGGCGAGCGGGAGGGAGCCGCCGATCGCCTTGGAGAGCACCATCACGTCGGGCACGATCCCGCTGTGCTCGACCGCCCAGAAGGCGCCGGTGCGGCCGACGCCGGTCTGGACCTCGTCGGCGATCAGCGGGACGGAGCGGGACTCGGTGATCTCGCGCATCCGGCGCACCCACGCGTCGGGGGCCGGATTCACCCCGCCCTCGCCCTGTACGGGTTCAAGGATCATCCCGGCGGGCAGCGGGGTGCCGGACTTGGGGTCGTCCAGGAGGTTCTCGGTCCACCGGGCGGCGATCTCGGCCCCGCGCTCCCCGCCGACGCCGAAGGGGCAGCGGTAGTCGAGCGGGAACGGCAGCCGCGTCACCGTCGCGTCCTCGGCGCCGCCGGACGCGGCGAGCGCCCCCGCCGTCATCCCGTGGTAGGCGCCGGTGAAGGCGAACAGGCCGTTGCGTCCGGTCGCGCCGCGGACCAGCTTGAACGCCGCCTCGACCGCGTCGGTGCCCGCCGGTCCGCAGAACTGGATCCGGGCGTTCTCGGCGAGCTGCCGGGGCAGGGTGGCGAACAGCTCCGTGGTGAAGGCGTCCTTGACCGGGGTGGCGAGATCGAGCACATGCAGCGGCGCGCCCGAGTCGATCACCTTTTTGATCGCTTCCAGGACGACCGGGTGGTTGTGCCCGAGCGCCAGGGTGCCCGCGCCGGAGAGACAGTCGAGATACCGCCGCCCGTCCGCTCCCTCGATGGTCAGTCCACGGGCCCGTACCGGCACGATCGGCAGCGAGCGCGCGTAGGTCCGGGCGGCGGATTCGCGCAGGGACTGGCGGCGCAGAATCCCTTCGTGCACCGCCGGTGCTGCCACCGGGGCTGATTCGGTCACGGCCACGGCTTTCGGTCCTCCTGCTGTAACGGTTGCGTTGCACATCGGCACGCCGACGCGCGGACAAGGTGTGGGGGACGAACACGGTTCCCGGCTCTCCCGCACGTACCAACGACGCCGAACGCGGCGGATCACGGGTAAATCGGAAGATCCTTGCGGCCGCGGAACCGTGGACCTGCCGGTCACCGTCCCCATCGGCACCGGCATAGTGGGGGCCGCACAGGAGTCCGGACACCCGTCCGGCCGTCCATGGGGTGTTCGGAGCGGTCGGCTCGGGGCACCGCCGAAGTGCTGTACCGAAGTGTTGAGTTACGGAAGTCCCAGGGGGATCACCACATGCGACTCGTTCGACCGGATCTCGTCACGCGTCAGGGCAGGGGGCGGCGGCCGGTGCTCGCCGTGGCCGCCGTGGCCGCGGCCCTCGTACTGACCGCCACCGCCTGCGGGCCCGAGGAGGACGACGCGAGCGGCGCGTCGAGCGTCTCCGCCGACCCGTCCTCGGACGGCAAGATCAAGATCCCGGACGATCTGAAGAACCGCCTCAAGGAACACGGGATCGATCTCGACCAGTGGAAGAACGGCGAGTGGAAGAACTGGGACAAGGAGACCTGGCTGCGTGAGGCCAAGGACTTCGTCAACCCGATCATCGAGGGCCTCTGGGACCCGGACCGGATGCGGGACGCGGACAAGTCCCCCGAGAAGCCGGTCGACAACGACATCTCCGGCGACACGGGCGTGACGGACCCGACGCCCGTGCCGGTCCGGGCCAAGGGCGTTGCGACGCCGTACCACGACAGCGCCCCGGCGTCCGGGAAGCTGCTCTTCGACAGCCCCGAGGGCACCATGGTCTGCTCCGCGACCGTGGTCACGGACCCGGCGCACCCCGGGAAGTCCAACCTGGTCTGGACTGCCGGGCACTGCGTGCACGCGGGCAAGAAGGGCGGCTGGTACCGCAACATCGCCTTCGTGCCGTCGTACAACAACCAGGGCCTGCCGACGGCCGAGCTGGAGAAGGCGACCAAGGAGCAGATCGCTCCCTACGGTGTGTGGTGGGGCACCTGGGCGCAGACGTCCGACCAGTGGATCTCGCAGGGGTCCTCGATGGGCGGGCAGGGCGCGCCGTACGACTTCGCGGTGCTGCACGTGACGCCGGAGAAGGGCGCGACGGGCAAGTCCCTGGAGGAGACGGTCGGTGCGGCGCTGCCCGTCGAGTTCAACGCCCCGGCCGTACCGAAGATCAGCGGCATGACGGCGACCGGATTCCCGGCGGCCCCGCCGTACGACGGCCAGAAGGCGTTCCAGTGCGAGGACAGGCCGGGCCGGCTCTCGCTGACCGCGCAGGACCCGACGATGTACCGCATCGGCTGCTCCATGACCGGCGGCTCGTCCGGCGGCGGCTGGGTCGCCACCGGCCAGGACGGCAAGCCCGCGCTGGTCTCGAACACCTCCATCGGCCCGGTGACCGCCGGCTGGCTGGCCGGCCCGCGCTTCGGCGACGTGGCCAAGGGTGTCTACGAATCGGTGAGCAAGAAGTACGCGGGACAGTGACGCCGTACCGCTGCCGCCGCTCGTTCCGGCGGAGTTGACGGTACGCCAGGGCCCCCGGCGCGCGGATGTCGCGCCGGGGGTCTTCGCGTCGGGCGCCCCCTGCCGAAGCGGCGCGGAGCACACCCCGGTCCGTCGTAGGGTGGGCCCCTGCGTCATCGGCGGCCGCCCGTCCGGTCGGCGAACCGTATGACACGCTCATGGCAATTCAGGTTATTCAGGGGGAATACGTTCCATGCGATCCATACGTCCACTGCTCGCAGCGACCGGCCTCGTCGCCGCGCTCGCGCTGACGGCGACGGCCTGCGGCCCGGAGGAGGACGACGCGGCCGCCAAGCCCTCGGCCGGCGCCACGGCCGGTCACGACAGCGGCGGTTCGCTGCCCGACGGGCTGGCCGACAAGCTGAAGAAGCACGGCGTCGACCCGGAGAAGTGGAAGAACGGCGAGTGGAAGAACTGGGACAAGGACAAGTGGCTGCGTGAGGCCAAGGACTTCGTCAACCCGGTCATCGAGGGGCTGTGGAAGCCCGAGCGCATGAAGTCGGCCAAGGACCCGGCGAAGACGATGGCCGCCGGGGACGTCACCGGCGGCCAGGGTGTCTCCGACCCGGAGCCCGAGCCGGTGCAGGCCGAGCGCGAGAAGACGCCGTACCACGACTACGCGGCTCCGGTCGGCAAGGTGTTCTTCGACTCCCCCGAGGGCTCCATGGTCTGCTCGGGCACGGTCGTCAAGGACCCGCAGAACCCGGGGAAGTCCAACCTGGTGTGGACCGCCGGGCACTGTGTGCACGCCGGTTCGAAGGGCGGCTGGTACCGCAACATCGTCTTCGTGCCCGCCTACAACGACAAGGGCAAGTCCGCCGCCGCGCTGCAGAACGCCCAGCCTCAGGAGGTCGCCCCGTACGGCGCGTACTGGGCGGACTGGGCGACCACGTCCGGGGAATGGATCAAGGACGGCGGCCCCACCGGGGGCGAGGGCGCACCCTACGACTACGCGGTGCTGCACGTGAAGCCGGAGCAGGGAACCAAGTCCCTGGAAGAGACCGTGGGCAATGCCCTGGAGGTCGAGTTCGACGCCCCGGAGGCCACCCGGATCAGCGCCATGGGGGCCTGGGGCTACCCGGCCGCTCCCCCGTACGACGGCCTGATCATGCACAAGTGCGTCGACCGGCCCGGGCGGCTCTCGATCAGCCCGAACACCCCGGCGATGTACCGCATCGGCTGCACCATGACCGGCGGCTCGTCCGGCGGTGGCTGGTTCGTCGCGGGCCGTGACGGCAAGTCCGTGCTGGTCTCCAACACCTCGATCGGCCCGGTGACTTCGGGCTGGCTCGCCGGTCCCCGGCTGGGCCCGGGTGCGAAGGCCGCCTTCGACGCCACGAGCAAGCAGTTCGCCGGCCGGTAGGCCCTCTCACCGCACAGGCCGAAGGCCCGTCCCCTGCCGGGGGCGGGCCTTCGGCTCACTGTCGGGCGGTGCCCTGCGGCGGTCAGTGCGCCACGGCGACGAACGAGGAGAGCTCGGCCGCCAGCTCCTCGTGCACCCGCGCCTTGATCAAGGTGCCCTCCGAGGTGTGCTCCTCGGAGACCATCTCGCCCTCCGCGTGCACCCGGGAGATCAGTCCGCCCTGGATGTACGGCACGAGCGCCTCGACCTCGACCGACGGCCTCGGCAGCTCGGTGTCGACGAGCCGGAGCAGCTCGTCGATGCCGGCACCGGTGCGCGCCGAGACGGCGATGGCGTGCCGCTCGATGCGCAGCAGCCGCTGGAGCACCAGCGGATCGGCCGCGTCCGCCTTGTTGATCACCACGATCTCGGGCACGTCCACCGCGCCGACCTCGCGGATCACCTCGCGCACCGCGGCGAGCTGCTCCTCCGGCGCCGGATGGGAACCGTCCACCACGTGCAGGATCAGGTCGGAGTCACCGACCTCCTCCATCGTGGAGCGGAACGCCTCGACGAGGTGGTGCGGCAGATGCCGTACGAACCCGACGGTGTCGGCCAGGGTGTAGAGCCGGCCGCTCGGCGTCTCGGCCCGGCGCACGGTCGGGTCCAGGGTGGCGAACAGCGCGTTCTCCACCAGGACGCCCGCCCCGGTCAGCCGGTTGAGCAAGGAGGACTTGCCCGCGTTGGTGTAACCGGCGATGGCGACCGACGGCACCTTGTTGCGCTTGCGCTCCTGGCGCTTGATCTCGCGGCTCGTCTTCAGCTCCGCGATCTCCCGGCGCATCTTCGCCATCTTCTCGCGGATCCGGCGCCGGTCCGTCTCGATCTTGGTCTCACCGGGGCCGCGTGTGGCCATGCCCCCGCCGCCGCTGGAACCGCCGCCGCCCATCTGACGGGAGAGCGACTGACCCCAGCCGCGCAGCCGCGGCAGCATGTACTGCATCTGGGCCAGCGAGACCTGCGCCTTGCCCTCACGGGACTTGGCGTGCTGGGCGAAGATGTCGAGGATCAGGGCGGTCCGGTCGACCACCTTTACCTTGACGATGTCTTCCAGGTGGATCAGCTGGCCGGGGCTGAGCTCACCGTCGCAGACGACGGTGTCGGCCCCGGACTCGAGGACGATGTCACGCAGCTCCAGCGCCTTGCCCGAACCGATGTAGGTGGCCGGGTCGGGCTTGTCGCGGCGCTGGAAGACGGCGTCGAGCACCTGGGCACCGGCCGTCTCCGCCAGTGCGGCCAGCTCCGCGAGGGAGTTCTCCGCGTCACGCACGGTCCCCGACGTCCAGACACCGACCAGCACCACGCGCTCCAGGCGCAGCTGTCGGTACTCGACCTCGGTGACGTCCTCGAGCTCGGTGGAGAGCCCGGCCACACGCCGCAGCGCGGCGCGCTCGGAGCGGTCGAACTGCTCGCCGTCCCGCTCTCCGTCGATCTCGTGGCTCCAGGCGACGTCCTCTTCCATCAGGGCGTCGGCCCGAAGGCTCTCGGTGAGGCTCTCGGTCGTGTTCTCCGTAGCGCTCTGCGCGTCCTGCGCGTCCTGGGGAAGGGAAGAAGAGGAGGTCATTGGATCCTTACGTCGTTGGAAATCCGTTACGTCAGTCACAACGCGTGACTCCTTCCGAAGATTCCCGACGGGAATTCTCCGGTCCGGCCGCCGCGGCGACCCGTCGATAGTGGCACGCGCCGCCCTCGCCAGTCATCCCGGTTTACCGCTGCCGGGCCGGTGCGTCGCTGTGCCAGTCCGGGTGTCCCGGCATCGGCGGGGTCTTCGTCCCGTACAGCCAGGCGTCGAGGAACCCGGCCAGGTCCCGGCCCGCGGTCCGCGACGCCAGCCGGACGAAGTCCTCGGTGCCGGCGTCGCCGTCCCGGTGCCTGCGTACCCAGCTCCGCTCCAGCCGGTCGAAGGCGTCCTGCCCGATCTCCTGGCGCAGCGCGTAGAGCACCAGCGCGCTGCCGTCGTACACCACCGGCCGGAACAGGCTGATCTTCTCCCCGGGGACCGGGGCGTCGGGGCGGGCCGGGGGGCCGCCCGCGGCGCGCCAGCCGTCGGACCGGGTGTAGGCCGTGCGCATCCGGCTCTCCAGCGACGGGCCGCCGTGCTCCTCGGCGTAGCGGGCCTCGTACCAGGTGGCGTGTCCCTCGTTCTGCCACAGGTCGGACCAGCGCCGGGGCGCGACGCTGTCGCCGAACCACTGGTGGGCCAGCTCGTGCACCATGATCGAGTCGACATACCAGTCGGGGTAGTGCTCCTCAAGGAACAGGGCCCGCTCGAAGAGCGAGAGCGTCTGGGTCTCCAGCTCGAATCCGGTCCGGGTGTCGGCGACCAGCAGCCCGTACGCCTCGAAGGGGTAGCGGCCGACCTGTTCCTCCATCCATTCCAGCTGGGCCGGGGTCCGGCTCAGGCGGGGTTCGAGGCGCTCGCGGTCGGCGGCGGGCACCACGTCGCGCACCGGGAGTCCGTGCGGGCCGGTCCGGTGCAGGACGGCCGAGCGCCCGATGGAGACCTGGGCCAGTTCGGTGGCCATGGGATGGGCGGTGCGGTACGTCCAGGTGGTGTCGGCGCCGTGCCGGACCGCCCCGGTGGGCAGCCCGTTGGCCACCACGGTGAGGTCCTGCGGGGCGGTGACCCGGAAGGTGAAGTACGCCTTGTCGGCGGGGTGGTCGTTGCTGGGGAAGACCCGGTGCGCCGCGTCGGCCTGATTGGCCATCGCCAGCCCGTCGGCGGTACGCACCCATCCGCCACTGTCCGCGGCGCCGGTCGGGTCGCTGGTGTGGTGGACGGTGATCCGGACCGGCACTCCGGCGGGGAGCCTGCCCACCGGCTGGATGACCAGGTCCTCGTCCTTGAGGGCGAACTCGGCGCGCAGGCCGTTGACGTCGACGGAGCGGACGGTGCCCCGGGCGAAGTCGAGGTTGATCCGGTCCAGCGGCTCGGTGGTCCGCGCGTCGATCCTGGTGACGGCTTCCAGCGGCTTGCTGTTGTCGCCGCGGTACGTGAACGCGATGTCGTAGGAGCGGACGTCGTAGCCGGGGTTGCCGAGCTCGGGGAAGAGCGGATCGCCGATGCCGAGCGGCACGGGCGAGGGGAGGGTGGCTGCGACCAGGGTGGCGGATGCGGCGGCCAGCAGGGCGGCCCGCAGCCGGCGGGAGATGAACGGCATGGACTACCGCTACCAGCGACGTCCCGCCGGACAGGCGCGGCGCGCGCCGCGCCACCCGAATGAGAGCGCTGTGGCGGATGGGGGCACTGTGGCGGATGGCCCCGGGCCGGTGGGATCAGACGGCGACGGGGCGGTGGGCGCGGCTCACGTCGTACACCCCGGGCACCTCGCGCATGGCGCGCATCAGGGCGGGCAGTCCGGACGCGTCGGGCAGTTGCAGGGTGTAGGTGTGGCGGACCCGCTGCTGGCTGGGGGGTTCCACGGTGGCGGAGATGATCGCCGCTTCGGCCGTGGCGATGGCTTCGGTCAGGTCGGCGAGCAGCCGGGGGCGGCCGAAGGACTCGGCGACCAGGGTGACCCGGCACTCGGTGGCCTCGCCCCAGCTCACCCCCACCGGCGTCCGTCCGGCGGATCGCATCCGGGTGACGGTGGAGCACTTCAGCCGGTGCACGGTGACCGCGCCGCCGTGCACGACGAACCCGGTGACGTCGTCGGGGGGCACGGGTGTGCAGCAGCCCGCGAGCCGTACGGGGGCATCCGGCCGGCCGGTCACGGTCGGCGCGGCACCGGCGGGCTCGGCCGAGGCGGTCCTGGCGTGGCCCTGCGGGGGCTGTCCGGCCCCGGCCCGTGCGGGGCGGGCACCGTGCGGGCTCCGGGTGTCCTCGGGGTGGGTGTCCAGCCAGCCGCTGATGGCGATGCGGGCGGCGGGGGTGCGGGCGTGGTCGAGCCAGTCGGGCGAGGGGCCGGACACGGTGTCCTCGGCGAGCAGCGGCTGCACGGTGTCGCCGTCTTTGAGCACGGTGCCGAGGGTGGCCAGGCGGCCGTTGACCCGGGCGCCGATGCAGTGGTGTGCCGCGTCGCCGTACTGCGCGTAGGCGGCGTCGACGCAGCTGGCTCCGGCGGGCAGCCCGAGCGTGCCCCCGTCGGTCCGGAAGACCGTGATCTCGCGGTCCTGGGCCAGGTCGGCGCGGAGCGTGGTCCAGAAGGTGTCGGGATCCGGGGCGGACTGCTGCCATTCGAGGAGCCGCGAGAGCCAGCCGGGACGGGTGGGGTCGGCGCGCTCGCCGTCGGCGGGTTCCGCGGGCTGGGGGCCGGGGGTGCCGTCGGAGGCGTACGGATTACCGAGGGCGATGACACCGGCCTCGGCGACCTTGTGCATGCGGTGGGTGCGGATGAGGACCTCGACGACCGCCCCGTCCGCGCCGACGACGGCGGTGTGCAGGGACTGGTACAGGTTGAACTTGGGGGCGGCGATGAAGTCCTTGAACTCGGAGACCACCGGGGTGAAACAGGTGTGCAGCTCGCCGAGGACCGCGTAGCAGTCGGCGTCCTCGCCGACGAGCACGAGCAGCCGGCCGAAGTCGGTGCCGCGCAGCTCACCGCGTTTGAGGCCGACCCGGTGCACGGAGACGAAGTGACGCGGCCGGATGAGGACTTCGGCCGGGATTCCGGCTTCGCGCAGCACGGCCGTGACGGACTGCGTGACGGCCGCGAGCGGGTCCTGACGGGCCGTCGCGGAGCCGTCCTGACGGGCGGTCGCGGCGGCGATCAGCGCCCGGGTCCGTTCGTACTCCTCGGGATGGAGGATCGCGAAGACCAGGTCCTCCAGCTCGGTCTTGAGGGCCTGCACGCCGAGCCGTTCGGCCAGCGGGATCAGTACGTCGCGGGTGACCTTGGCGATCCTGGCCTGTTTCTCGGGCCGCATCACGCCGAGGGTGCGCATGTTGTGCAGCCGGTCGGCGAGCTTGATCGACATGACCCGGACGTCGTCCCCGGTGGCGACCAGCATCTTGCGGAAGGTCTCCGGCTCGGCGGCCGCCCCGTAGTCGACCTTCTCCAGTTTGGTGACGCCGTCGACGAGATAGCGGACCTCGTCGCCGAACTGATCCCGCACCTGATCGAGGGTCACGTCGGTGTCCTCGACGGTGTCGTGGAGGAGCGAGGCGGTGAGCGTCGTCGTCTCGGCGCCGAGCTGGGCGAGGATCAGCGTGACCGCGAGCGGGTGCGTGATGTACGGCTCACCGCTCTTGCGCATCTGGCCGCGGTGCGAGGACTCGGCGAGTACGTAGGCCCGGTGCAGGATCGAGAGGTCCGCGTCCGGGTGGTGGGCCCGATGGGCCTCGGCCACATGGCCGATGGCGTCGGGCAGCCGGTCGCGGGAGGCGGGACCGAGCAGCGCGACGCGGCCGAGCCTGCGCAGGTCGATCCGGGGACGGGCCCGTCTGCGGATGGGGGCACCTGGGCTGGCGGCCTCTGCACTCATGGGGGGCACCTCCGGCGACGTCGACCGGCGGTGGGAGTGCGCGGTCGCGCCTCCGGGCCGGTGCTTGATGCTACCGAGCCCACCACGTGGCGGAGTCCCGCTCTCGCCCAGCGTGAAACGGATCACCCGTTCGAGCGAAGATCCAAAGCCCGTTGTTTGGTCCGGACCGGGCTCGTCGGCCGCTCCCGTCAGCCGGTCAGTGCCTCGGCCCAGGCGGGGTCGAGGTGGCCCTCGGCGACGATCTCGGCCGGACCGGTCATCTCGATCTCGCCGTCGGGCCGCTCGGTGATCACGAGCGTACCGCCGGGCAGGTCGACGGTGTACGTGACGGGGGTGCCGGTCAGCGCGGGGTCGGCGCCGTCCCTGCGGGCGGCGGCGACGGCCACGGCGCAGGCGCCCGTGCCGCAGGAGCGGGTCTCGCCGGAGCCCCGCTCATGGACCCGCATCGCGACGTGACGCGGCCCGCGGTCCACCACGAACTCGATGTTCACGCCCTCGGGGTAGACCGCCGCGGGGCTGTAGGGCGGCACGGAGAGCAGGTCCCCGGCGTGTGCCAGGTCCTCGACGAAGGCGACCGCGTGGGGGTTGCCCATGTTCACGTTACGGGTGGCCCAGCTGCGGCCGTCGAGGCTGACGGTGACCCCGTCCCCGGGCAGCCGCGCGCGCCCCATGGAGACCGTGATGGCGCCGTCCTTGGCGATGTGGACCCGCTTCACGCCGCCCCGGGTCGCCACGGCGAGGTCGCCCGCCCCGGCATGTCCGGCGCGCTGGAGGTAGCCGGCGAAGACCCGTACACCGTTGCCGCACATCTCGGCGATCGAGCCGTCGGCATTGCGGTAGTCCATGAACCACTCGGCCTCGTCCGCCATGTCCCGCGCCTCCGGGTGCGCGGCGGACCGTACGACGTGCAGCAGACCGTCGCCGCCGATTCCGGCGCGGCGGTCGCAGAGCCGGGCGACCGCGGACGCGGGCAGGTCGAGGGCGTTGTCCGGGTCGGGAATGATCACGAAGTCGTTCTCGGTGCCGTGACCCTTGAGGAAGGCGATCTGCGAGGTGCTCACGGAGCAACTGTACGAAACCTCGACGGACGATGCCGACGTCGGTCCGCCCGGCCGCGGCAGGGGCCGTGCGCGCCTGTCAGCGCAGCCGGGCCACGCGCCAGATCGCCAGCGCGACCAGCGTGCCGCAGACGGCCACGTACAGGGCGATCACCCGCCAGTCGGGCCGCTCACCGGAGCCCCGCTCCGGCAGTCCGGGCCAGGTGTACCCCACCCGGCGGGCGGCCATCATGCCCCAGCCCGCGGCGCAGCAGCTGATCAGCAGGCCCAGCATGGCCACGACCGCGCCGCCGTCGCCGAACTCGAAGGCCAGCGGGAAGGCGAACATCAGTGAGCCCACCGCGGCGAGCATGACGATCGGGGCCAGCTGCCAGATACGCAGCCGGCGCGCCGGCCGCAGCTCGACCTCGACCTCGGGGGTCGCCTCGATCTCGTCCGGCCCGTCGGGGCTCAGACGGTCCGCTCCGTGCAACGCGTCCGGTGCGTCCTGCTCTGTGTCGCGAGGGCCGGCCTCCATCGCCACGCGCCCTCCCAACTCGGACTCCACTGGTCGATCGATGCTCGATGATGGCACGCTCCGGGGCACCGAAATGACGGGCAGGGCTTCCCGATGCCATCACGTGATCAGGCTGTAACCGCTCGTTCGACCAACGCCAGCGCCTTGCCCGGGAGTTCCCCGCGGTCCTCGGCGGCGCCGCTGAGCCAGTGGACCCGCGGGTCGCGGCGGAACCAGGAGTCCTGGCGGCGGGCGAACCGTTTGGTGGCGCGCACGGTCTCGGCCCGCGCCTCTTCCTCGGTGCACTCCCCGGCCAGGGCGGCGAGCACCTGCTGGTAGCCCAGCGCCCGGGAGGCGGTCCGCCCCTCGCGCAGGCCCCGCGCCTCCAGCGCGCGTACCTCGTCCACGAGTCCGGCGGCCCACATCCGGTCGACCCTGAGGGTGATCCGTTCGTCGAGCTCGGGGCGGGCCACGTCGACGCCGATCTGGACGGTGTCGTAGACCGGCTCCTCGCCGGGAAGGTTGGCGGTGAAGGGTTTGCCGGTGATCTCGATGACTTCGAGGGCCCGGACGATGCGGCGGCCGTTGCCCGGCAGGATGGCGCGGCCCGCCTCGGGGTCGGCGGCGGTGAGGCGGGCGTGCAGGGCGCCGGAGCCGTGTTCGGCCAGCTCGGCCTCCAGCGCGGCCCGGACCTCCGGGTCCGTACCGGGGAACTCCAGGGCGTCGATGGTGCCCTTCACGTAGAGGCCGGAGCCGCCGACCAGGACGGGGGTGCGGCCCGCGGCGAGCAGCCGGTCGATCTCGGCCCGGGCCAGCCGCTGGTACTCGGCGACGCTGGCGGCCTGGGTGACGTCCCAGATGTCCAGCAGGTGGTGCGGGACCGAGGCCCGCTCGGCGAGGGTCAGCTTCGCGGTGCCGATGTCCATTCCGCGGTAGAGCTGCATGGAGTCGGCGTTGACGACCTCGCCGTCGAGCTGCTGGGCGAGGAATACCCCCAGGTCGGACTTTCCGGCCGCCGTGGGGCCGACGACGGTGATGACCCGCGGTGCGGGAGCTGAGCTTCTCACCGCCACAGTCTCGCAAACCTCCGGGCCGCTTCCCGAACGAGTGAGCTTCTTCGCCCTCCCCCCTGAACCCCCGGATGACGCGCTCACCTGCACGCACCAGTAGAATCACAACTACATATGGGTGTTTTTTCACAGTTTTGAAGAAGCACTCGACCGTGGTCCCCCAGCAGAGAAGGTGCCCGATGGGCTTCCTGGACACTTTGAAGGCGAAGCTGGGCCCCGCCAAGGAAAAGGTCGGCGAACTCGCGCATCAGCACGGGGGCAAGATCGACCAGGGGCTCGACAAGGCCGCACGGACGGTCGACGAAAAGACCAAGGGCAAGTACAGCGAGAAGATCGAGTCCGGCACGCGGAAGGCCAAGGACGCGGTCGAGCGCCTGGCCCACAAGAACGAGGGCGGCACGCCACCGGCCTCCTGATCCCGGCACGAACCGGCCACGAGCCGGGCAGGACCGGCGGACGGCCCGGCGGCGATGGTCCGCGCGGCCGTCCGCCGGGCGTTCCCGGGCGCCTCGGACTCAGGACCAGGCAGCGACCAGGTAGCCCACGCCGTACGGCGCCTCCTCGCACAGCAGCCGCCCGGTCGGCCCGGCCGCCCCCTGTGCCGCCCCCGCGAGCACCTGCCAGGGTGCCCGGCCCGCCGCCTTGAGTTCGTGCGCCAGCGCCGCGTCCAGCGCGATCAGCGCCTCGGGGTCCGCGGCGCCCAGCGCGCGGGCGGCGGCCGCGTCGAAGGCCTCGGCGCGCTCGTCCAGATATCCGGGGGCCTTCAGCGTGCGGCAGGCACTGCCGTCGCCCATCACCAGCAGCGCCACCCGGTCCGCCCGGGCGGCCAGGTCGCGTCCCGCCGCCACGCAGCGACCGGTCTCCAGCGTCTCCTCCACGCCCAGCCCCTCGACCGGAACGCCCTCCCACCGCGCACGGGACAGCAGCCAGGCACCGACCGCGAGGGACGGCGGGAGCGAATCCGGCGCCGCCCCACCCGGATCGCGACCGAGCCGTACGCCGAGGTCGACGCCGAAGCCCCGGAAGCTGCCGGTGACCCCTTCCGCGTGCGGACCGCGTCCCGAGGGGCCGGCGGGCCCCACCACGACCAGCAGCCCTGGGCGCGCGGCGGCCAGCACACCGACTGCCTCGGCGCAGGCGTCCCGCACGGCGTCGAGCTCGGGCGCGGCGCCGGCGGCGACCTCGGGTACCAGCAGGGGCGGGCAGGGGCAGACTGCGGCGGCGACAAGCATGGGGGGCAGCGTACTGCGTGGCCCCGGCGCGCTCCGCCGCCGCGTCCCGCGGGGTCAGTCGCAGCCGCAGCCGGGGGCCGCGGCGGCGGGCAGCGGCGCGGGGGCCCCGATGCCAGGCAGCCCGAGCATCACGCCGGCCGGCTTGGCGGCCTCGGCCGCGTTGCGCTTCTCCCAGGCGTCCCCGGCGCGGGTCCGCCGCACGGCCACCGGCGTGCCTTCGGCGAGCAGGTGGTGCGGGGCGGCGTAGGTGATCTTGACGGTCACCACGTCGCCGGGCCGCACCTCCTGCTCCGGCTTGGTGAAGTGGACCAGTCGGTTGTCGGGGGCCCGGCCGGAGAGGCGGTGGGTGGCGCCGTCCTTGCGGCCCTCGCCCTCCGCGACCATGATCTCCAGCGTCCGGCCGACCTGCTTCTTGTTCTCCTCCCAGGAGATCTCCTCCTGGAGGGCCGACAGGCGCATGTAGCGCTCCTGCACGACCTCCTTGGGGATCTGCCCCTCCATCTCGGCGGCGGGCGTCCCGGGCCGCTTGGAGTACTGGAAGGTGAAGGCGTTGGCGAACCGCGCCTCGCGGACCGTGTGCATGGTCTGCTCGAAGTCCTCCTCGGTCTCGCCGGGGAAGCCCACGATGATGTCGGTGGAGATGGCGGCGTCGGGCATCGCGGCGCGCACCTTCTCGATGATGCCGAGGAAGCGTTCCTGCCGGTAGGAGCGGCGCATCGCCCGCAGCACCGTGTCGGAGCCGGACTGCAGCGGCATGTGCAGCTGCGGCATCACGTTGGGGGTCTCGGCCATCGCGGCGATCACGTCGTCCGTGAAGTCGCGGGGGTGCGGCGAGGTGAAGCGGACCCGTTCCAGTCCTTCGATCCTCCCGCAGGCGCGCAGCAGCTTGGAGAAGGCCTCGCGGTCGCCGATGTCGGAGCCGTACGCGTTGACGTTCTGGCCGAGCAGGGTGATCTCCGAGACGCCCTCGGACACCAGGGCCTCGATCTCGGCGAGGATGTCGCCGGTGCGACGGTCCTTCTCCTTGCCGCGCAGTGCGGGGACGATGCAGAAGGTGCAGGTGTTGTTGCAGCCGACGGAGATCGAGACCCACGCCGCGTAGGCGGACTCGCGCCGGGTGGGGAGCGTGGAGGGGAAGGCCTCCAGGGACTCGGCGATCTCGATCTGCGCCTCCTCCTGGATCCGGGCGCGCTCCAGCAGCACGGGCAGCTTGCCGATGTTGTGCGTACCGAAGACGACGTCGACCCAGGGGGCACGCCGGACGATGGTGTCGCGGTCCTTCTGCGCCAGGCAGCCGCCGACGGCGATCTGCATGCCGGGGCGCCTGGTCTTCATCGGGGCGAGCCGGCCGAGGTTCCCGTAGAGCTTGTTGTCGGCGTTCTCCCGGACCGCGCAGGTGTTGAAGACGACGACGTCCGCGTCGCCGTCGGAGCCCTCGGCGGCGCGTACGTAACCGGCGCCCTCCAGCAGCCCCGACAGCCGCTCGGAGTCGTGGACGTTCATCTGGCACCCGTAGGTGCGCACCTCGTACGTTTTCAAACCGTCCACTACTCCACCAGCCACGTCGTTGCCGCTCACCCGTCCAGGGTAAGGGCTGCGCCGGGGGCCCCGTGTGGGATACCCGACCGTCGGGCGGCAGCCCTGGTCATCGCGGGGGCGGGCTGGCAGGATCGCGCCATGCTCCAGGCCCTCTCCCGCGTCGGCGGACGACGTGTTCTCCAGGCGTGCGCCGCCGTCGCCGTGGTGTCCGGGCTGCTGCTGTGGTGGGTGTCGCCGTTCGGGACGCCCGAGCCGACCGGCACGGTGACCTTCAGCACCGGCGTACGCAGCGGCGTCTACCAGCGCTACGGCGAGCGCCTCATGGGGGATCTCGCCCGGGATCTGCCGAAGGTGTCGATAGAGCTGCAGACCAGTGAGGGCTCGCAGCAGAACATCGCACGGGTGGCCACCGGAAAGGCCGATTTCACCATCGCCACCGCCGACGCCCTCGCCACCTATCTGCGCGACGGCAAGCCCGGCGCCAACACGCTGCGGGGCTGTGTGCGGCTGTACGACGACTACATCCAGCTGGTCGTGCCCCGCGACTCCGACGTGCACCGGGTCGCCGATCTGCGCGGCAAGCGGGTCGGGGTGGGGCAGCAGGGCTCGGGGGTGCGGCTCGTGGCCGACCGGCTGATGACGGCGGCGGGGCTCGACCCCGCCGACGACGTCGTCCCGGTGCCCTCGGGCATCGACACCATGCCGGCCGAGCTGGAGAGCGGGCGGCTGCAGGCCTTCTTCTGGTCCGGCGGGCTGCCCACCACCGCCGTGCAGGAGCTGTCGAACCGGTTCAGGATCCGGCTGGTGCCGCTGGAGGCCTCGCTGATCAAGGAGCTTCAGGCGGTGGGCGGCTCCGCGCGCTACTACCGTTCGGCCACGATGCCCGCCGACGCGTACCGCAATGTGCAGCAGGGCCAGGCGGTGCCGACGGTCGCGGTCGCCAATGTGCTGGTGACCACGGAGCGTTCGAACCCGGCGCTGACCGAGGCGTTCACCCGGACCGTGATCGACAGCCGGGACCGGATCGGGCGCGAGGTGCACGCGGCCCAGCTGGTGGACCTGCGTACGGCGATCTACACGGATCCGCTGCCGCTGCACGAGGGCGCCAGCCGCTACTACCGCTCGGTCAAGCCCTGATCCGGCTCAGCCCCGCGGACCGTTGCGGGGCACCGTGACCGTCACGCGCAGCCCGTGCGGCTCGTGGGCCGCGTAGCCGACGAAGCCGCCGCCCGCCGCCAGGAGCGCCTGCGCGATGGAGAGCCCGAGGCCGGACCCCCGGATGTTCTGGTGCCGGGTGCTGCGCCAGAAGCGGTCGCCGATGCGCTCCATCTCCTGGGCGGTGAGGCCGGGGCCGCGGTCGGCGACGACGACCGTGACGTCGTCGGGGCCGGAGGAGACCGTGACGACGACCTCCTCCTTCGCGGGGGTGAACTTCAGGGCGTTGTCGATGATCGCGTCCAGGGCGCTGGACAGGGCGATGGGGTCCATCCACGCGGTCACCGCGGACGAGCCCTCCGCCCGGAGCCGTACGCCCTTCTCGTCGGCGAGCGGCCGCCAGGAGGCGACGCGCTCCGCGGTGAGCGCACCGATGTCCGTGAGCTGCAGGTCGGCCGCGGCGTGCTCGGCCAGCGCCAGGTCGAGCAGGTCGTCGAGGACCTGGGCCAGGCGCTTGCCCTCGGTGCGCACGGAGGCGATCTCCTCGTTGCCCTCGGGCAGTTCGAGCGCGAGGAGCTCGATCCGCAGCAGCAGCGCGGCAAGGGGGTTGCGCAGCTGGTGCGAGGCGTCGGCGACGAAGGCGCGCTGCTGCTCCAGCACGTTCTCGACGTTGTCCGCCATCTCGTTGAACGACCGCGCCAGGCGCCTGAGTTCCGGCGGGCCGCCGGAGGACACCACCCGCGAGCGCATCCGCCCGCTGGCGATGTCGTGGGTGGCCGCGTCCAGGGTCCGCACCGGCAGCAGCACCCAGCCGGTGAGCCGTATCGCGGCTCCCACCGCCACCAGCATCGCGACCGCCTCGCCCGCCGCGATCACCAGCCAGCCGCGCAGGGTGCGGGCGCGCAGCTCGGCGGCGGGCGAGTCGAGGACCACGACGGCGACGACGTCGCCGTCCCGTACGACGGGTGAGGCGACCACGACCCGGCCGTCCTGCCACGGCCAGACCTGCGGCGGATCGTGGCTGCGCCGCCCGAGCAGGGCCTCCTTGAACGCCTCCCGCCCCTCCCCCTCGATCGGGAGCTGCCAGCCGGCCGGGGCCTTGGCCATGGCGGAGTCGTCGCGGTAGAAGACCCCGGCGCGGATGCCGTAGACCGCGGCGTAGGTGTCGAGTTCGTTGCGCAGGGTGCGGCGGCGTTCGTCGTACCCGTCCCCGCGTTCGGTGATGAACTGCGCGAGCGCGGCGAAGCGTGCCGTGTCGTCGATGCGGTCGATGACGACGCTCTGCTGCTGGGCCCCCGCCACGCTCGCGGCCAGCGGGAAGCCGAGGGCGAGCAGCACGCCCGCCATGAGCACGATGAGCAGGGGAAGGAGCCGGGTACGCACCTGGGACGTACGCCTCTACCCGGGCGGCGCGACGAGCCGGTAGCCGACCCCGCGCACCGTCTCGATCAGTGCGGGCAGCCGCAGCTTGGAGCGCAGGGAGGCGACGTGCACTTCGAGCGTGCGCCCCGTGCCCTCCCAGCTCGTACGCCACACCTCGCTGATGATCTGCTCCCGGCGGAACACCACGCCGGGACGCTGGGCGAGCAGCGCGAGCAGGTCGAACTCCTTGCGGGTGAGCTGGACTTCGACCCCGCCGACGCTGACCCGGCGGGTCGGCAGCTCGATCTGCACATGGCCCAGTCGCAGCGCGGCGACGGGCGTCGAGGCGGTGTCCTCGCCGCTCGTGTTGCGCCGGCTGACGGCGTGGATGCGGGCGAGGAGCTCGCCGGTGTCGTACGGCTTGACGACGTAGTCGTCGGCGCCGAGGTTGAGGCCGTGGATGCGTGAGCGCACGTCGGAGCGCGCGGTCACCATGATGACCGGGGTGGAGGTGCGCTTGCGGATCTTCCCGCACACCTCGTATCCGTCCTGGTCGGGCAGGCCGAGGTCGAGCAGGACCACTCCGAACGGCTCCGTCTCGGCGGGCAGCAGCGCCTGGAGCGCCTCCTCGCCGCTGCGTGCGTGCACGACCCGGAAGCCGTGCCGGGCCAGGATGGCGGAGAGGGCCGCCGCGACGTGGTTGTCGTCCTCGACGAGCAGCAGTCTCATGGCCTCCTCCTCCGGGTGTGCCGATGCACGGGGGGCCGGCGGGGGCCGGCTGATGATCGGTGCGGTCTCGGTACGTTCCTCGTCACTTCCCCGTACCGGGGTGTTTCACGGCAGGACGTACCAGGGCATCCACTCCGATGAGGGGCCACCCAGTCAAGAGCCGCCCGCCGCTTCCGGCCATCTGTTATCCAGCCGGTACGCCGGGAAAGCGGCCAGGGGTCGCTCGTTCACGCCCCGTGTCCGTCCGCCCCCGGATCGTTGTCCTCATTGTTATCCTCAATTTCCGCTCAGATGTAATGACGGTGGTAGCACCGCCTCCCTATGGTCCTTCCAACCGAGGAGGACGGAGCAAGAAGCCGATGAGCGGAGTTTCAGTCACGAAGGGCGCCGAGGACGCCGCGCCCGCGGCGGACGACCTTGTCGTACTGAGCAACATCAACAAGCACTTCGGCGCGCTGCATGTGCTCCAGGACATCGATCTGACCATCGCCCGTGGCGAGGTCGTGGTCGTCATCGGGCCCTCCGGGTCCGGGAAGTCCACACTGTGCCGCACGATCAACCGCTTGGAGACGATCGACTCGGGCGCCATCACGATCGACGGCAAGCCGCTGCCCCAGGAGGGCAGGGAGCTGGCCAAGCTGCGTGCCGATGTCGGCATGGTCTTCCAGTCGTTCAATCTCTTCGCGCACAAGACCGTGCTCGAGAACGTGATGCTGGGTCAGATCAAGGTCCGCAAGACCGACAAGAAGGCCGCCGAGGAGAAGGCCCGTTCGCTGCTGGAGCGGGTGGGCGTGGCCACTCAGGCCGACAAGTACCCCGCCCAGCTCTCCGGCGGACAGCAGCAACGTGTGGCCATCGCGCGGGCGCTGGCGATGGACCCGAAGGTGATCCTCTTCGACGAGCCGACGTCGGCTCTCGACCCGGAGATGATCAACGAGGTGCTGGAGGTCATGCAGCAGCTCGCGCGGGACGGCATGACGATGGTCGTCGTCACCCATGAGATGGGCTTCGCGCGTTCGGCCGCGAACCGGGTCGTCTTCATGGCCGACGGAAAGATCGTCGAAGAGGCCACGCCCGACCAGTTCTTCAGCAACCCGCGCAGCGACCGGGCCAAGGACTTCCTCTCGAAGATCCTGCATCACTGATCGCTCCCGCGCCCACCGGGCCCGCACCGGCTGATCACTCACATCGCGTCAAAACCTAGGGAAATCCACCATGCAGCTTCGTAAGGTCACCGCCGCCTCGGCCGCCGTGCTCGCTCTCGCCGTCACCGCCACCGCCTGTGGATCCGACAAGGACGGCGGCTCGGGCGACAGCAAGAAGATCACCATCGGCATCAAGATCGACCAGCCCGGTCTCGGCCTGAAGACCCCCGACGGCAAGTACGCCGGCTTCGACGTCGACGTCGCCACGTACGTCGCCAAGGAGCTCGGCTACAAGGCCGAGGACATCGTCTTCAAGGAGACCAAGAGCGCCGACCGCGAGACCGCGATCGACCGCGGTGACGTGAAGTTCATCGCCGCCTCCTACTCGATCAACGACGAGCGTCTGAAGAAGGTCGACTTCGCGGGCCCGTACCTCCTCGCCCACCAGGACATCCTGGTCCGCGCCGACGACGACTCGATCAAGTCGCCGGCCGACCTGAACAACAAGAAGCTGTGTTCGGTCGCCGGCTCGACCTCGGCCCAGAACGTCAAGGACAAGCTGGCCCCGAAGGCCGACCTCCAGACGTACGGCGGCTACTCGGAGTGCCTGACCGGCCTGGAGAACAAGGTCATCGACGCCCTGACGACCGATGACAGCATCCTGGCGGGCTATGCCTCGCAGAAGGATTTCCAGGGCAAGTTCAAGCTGGCCGGCTTCAAGATGACCAACGAGAACTACGGCATCGGCCTGAAGAAGGGCGACGCCGACCTCAAGAAGAAGATCAACGACGCCCTCACCAAGATGGTCTCGGACGGTTCGTGGGAGAAGGCCGTGAAGGACAACTTCGGCCCGGCGAACTACAAGAACGAGCCCGCCCCGAAGATCGGCAACATCGTCAAGTGATGCAGGGCTGACCGGGCGCGCCGTCCTTGAACGACGGCGCGCCGTGCCCTCCGACACGCGGAAGCGCGGGAGATCGTGTTCGACTTTCTTGAAGGTTATGACCTGCTGGGGGCCTTCTGGGTGACGGTGCAGCTCACCGTCCTCTCCGCCCTCGGCTCCCTGATATGGGGAACGCTACTGGCCGGAATGAAGGTCAGCCCGGTCCCCCTGATGCGCGGCTTCGCCACCGCGTACGTGAACGTGGTCCGGAACATTCCGCTGACCGTGCTCATCGTGTTCTCGTCGCTCGGCCTGTACCAGACGCTGGGCGTCGCGCTCGGTGGCGACGACACCGACACCATCAACTTCCGGCTGGCCGTGCTCGCCATGATCGCCTACACGGCCGCCTTCGTCTGCGAGGCGCTGCGTTCCGGCATCAACACGGTGCCGGTCGGCCAGGCCGAGGCGGCACGTGCGCTCGGGCTGAGCTTCACCCAGGTGCTGCGGCTGATCATTCTTCCCCAGGCGTTCCGTGCGGTGGTCAACCCGTTGTCCAACGTACTGATCGCGCTGACGAAGAACACCACGGTCGCCTCCGCGATCGGTGTCGCCGAGGCCTCGTACCTGATGAAGGGCATGATCGAGAACGAGGCCCAGCTGATCCTGATCTCGCTGGTCTTCGCGCTGGGCTTCGTCGTCCTGACCCTCCCGACCGGCCTGATCCTCGGCTGGGTGAGCAAGAAGGTGGCGGTGAAGCGATGAGTTCCGTCCTCTACGACGCCCAGGGACCGCGCGCCAAGCAGCGCAACATCCTCTACACGGTGCTGTTCGTACTGGCCGCCGCCGCCCTGCTGTGGTGGGTCTACACCAGCCTGGACGAGAAGCACCAGCTCGACTGGATCAAGTGGAAGCCGTTCTTCACCAGCGTCCAGCCGTGGGAGACGTACATCTGGCCGGGGCTCCAGAACACGCTCAAGGCGGCGTTCTTCGCGCTGCTCATCGCGCTGCCGCTGGGTGCCCTGTTCGGTGTCGGCCGCCTGTCGGAGCACCGCTGGGTGCGGGTTCCGGCCGGAATCGTCGTGGAACTCTTCCGCGCCGTCCCGGTGCTCATCCTGATGATCGTCGCGAACGCCGTGTACGCGGAGTACACCACCATCGACACCGATGTGCGCCCGCTGTACGCCGTGGTGACCGGTCTGGTGCTGTACAACTTCTCGGTGCTCGCGGAGATCGTGCGGGCCGGGATCGAGACCCTGCCGAAGGGCCAGGCGGAGGCCGCCAAGGCGCTCGGCATGCGCAAGAGCCAGATCATGATGTCCGTGCTGCTGCCGCAGGCGGTGACGGCCATGCTGCCGGCGATCGTCAGCCAGCTCGTCGTCATCATGAAGGACACCGCGCTCGGTGGCGCCATGATGACCTTCAGCGAGCTGCTGGCCTCGGTCCGCCCGATGAGCGCGAACTACGGCGCCAACACCATCGCGTGCTTCACCGTCGTCGCTGTGATCTTCGTGCTGGTGAACTTCGCGCTCACCTCCTTCGCCAGCTGGCTGGAGCGGTGGCTCCGGCGCGCGAAGAAGAACAAGGGCACCGCACCGGGGGGCGCGTCCCCGACTGTCGGCGAGCCGTCGCTCATCGCCGATGAAGGGCACGCCGCCTGACGTTCCGTCGCACGCTGTGCCCGAGGGGCGGTGGCCGGTCGGCCGCCGCCCCTCTGCGCCGTCCGGTGTCGCTTGACGCGGGAACCGGCAGTAGGTTGCATACGTTCTGTGATCGCGCCCCCCGCACCCACCGCCACACCGCCGTCGCCCGCCGACCCTGTTCGCCCTGTCTCCCCGGCACCGTCCGTACGGATCCGAGGAGGTGCCCCGTGGACCCGGTGATCATCGTCGGCGCCGGGCCCGTCGGCCTCGCGCTGTCGCTGGCGCTCGCGGCGCAGGGGGTGCGCTGTGTGCTGCTCGACGAGGACCCGGGCAGGGACGAGACCAGGCCCGCGCGCACCGTCGTGCTGCGCGAGGACACCGCGGCGCTGGTGGAGCGTCTGGGCGGCAAGGCGCTGGGGCAGGAAGGCGCGCGCTGGTCGGGGTGGCGGTCGATGCGCCGCAAGCAGCTGGTACGCGAGCTGACGATCGGCGAGGACGCCCCCGAGGGCGGCCGGATCCCGGCCCCCGTCCATCTGCCGCAGCACTTCCTGACGCGCGGGCTGCGGGACGCGGTCACCGCGCACGAACTGGTACAGGTGGCCCCGTACAGCCGGATCGACACCCTGGAGCAGGACGCGACCGGGGTCACGGTGCATACCAGGGAGCCCAACGCGACCTGGTGGCGCGGAAGCCATCTGGTGGGCTGCGACGGCGCCCGGTCCACCGTCCGCAAGCTCCTCGGCATCCGGTTCCCGGGCCGTACGGCGGTGGAGCGGCATGCCGTGGCCGCACTGCGCACCGAGCTTCCCTGGCCGGGGCGGGCCGTGCTGCACCGGCTGCCCCCGTGGCGCGGCGGCGGCGCCGAGGTGACGGCGCGGCCGCTGCCGGACGGCCTCTGGCGACTGGACTGGCTGCTTCCGCCGCGCGGTGAACTGGTCACCCCGGACGCGCTGATCACCCGGGTCCGGGACACCCTGGCGGGCTGGTGCGGGGAGACACCTCCGTACGAGCTGCTGGACACCGGCGTGTACACGCTGCACCACCGGCTCGCCCTGCGCTGGCGGGCCGACCGGGCGTTCCTGGCCGGGGACGCCGCGCATCTGCTGGGTGCGCTGGGCACCCAGGGACTCGACGAGGGGCTGCGGGACGTCGAGAACCTGGCCTGGAAGCTGGCCGAGGTCTGGCACCACGGCGACTCCGACGTGCTGCTCGACAGCTACCAGGCCGAGCGCCGGGCGGCGGTCGCCGCCCGGCTGCGCGCCGCGGACCAGTCGCTGCCGATACTGCGCGGCGGCGGAGGGCTGCGGACCCTGGTCCCGGGCAGCACGCGGGGACACGACTCGCTGCTCACCGACGGACACCTGGGCTGCGGCGCTCTCGGAGCGCCCCCTTCGTACTCGCATTCGCCCCTCGCGCCCCCGCGCACGGAGGCGCACATCTCTGTGAGTACGCCCCCCGGTGCGCCGGTGACCGATGTACGGGTCACGGCTCCCGACGGTACGACGGCGCGGCTGAGGGAACGGCTGGGGCAGGGACGGCTGCTGGTCGTGCTGGTGGCTCCCGGCACCGGGGTGTGGGACCGGCGCCACTGGATGACGGCCGGTGTCATGCCCCGCCTGGCCGAGGCGGTCGGCGCGCTGCCGATGAAGGGGGAACTGCTGGTGACCGAGAGCTACCCGGGGGCATCGGCCCACACCGTCCTGCTGGTGAGGCCGGACGGCCACCTGGTCGCCTCGTTCGGCGGGGTGCTGCCCCGGGAGCTCGCCGCGGCGGCGGAAGCAGTGCGCGGCGCGGCGGAGCCCTCTCCCGTACGTCCCGACCAGACCGCGGACATCGATTGACCGGTGCGGAGACGCATGGTGTACTCCGGAACGTGACCGACACCGATGTGCGCCTGTGGCGGAGGGTCCATATGGACCTGGTCCGCTATGCGGGCTGCGTGTGTCGTCCGTCCTGCTGAATCGCCCTTCCTCGCCCCGCCGTACGTGCTGCCGTACGGGCGGGTGTCTTCGCGAACCCTCAGGACGGTCTCCGTGTCTTCTTCCGCATCACCTTCCGTAGCCATGCCCGCGTCCGGTGCCGCCTCCGTGACCGCTGTGCCCCGGCCGACGTCCGCTCCCGCCGCCGGGAACGCGGACAGCGATTCCGGTGCCGGTGCCGGTCCGACGGCTGCGGAGCTGCTCGACTTCGTACGCCGCGTCGCCGCCGACCCCGCGATCGTCGCCTCGCTCCCCCTCGCTCCCGAGGGCCGTACCTGGGTGCAGCTCGACGGCCCCGGTGGCAGCGAGGCCTGGCTGATCGGCTGGCCGCCGGGGACGGGCACCGGCTGGCACGACCACGCCGACTCGATCGGCGCCTTCATCACGGCGGCGGGCACCCTCAGGGAACGGTCGCTGGCCGCCCGGCTGCCCACCGACGGCTGGAAGACGCTGGAACTGACCGAGGGCATCGACCGCACACGGGAGCTGGCCGCCGGGCAGGGGCGTGCGTTCGGCCGCCACCACGTCCATGAGGTGCTGAACGAGTCCGCCGCGAAGCACGCCGTCTCCGTCCACGCGTACTATCCGCCGCTGCCGCGGATCCGGCGCTACAGCCGCACGGGCGATCTGCTCCGGCTTGAGCAGATCGAGCAGCCGGAGGACTGGCGATGAGCGACGGGGTGAACGACGACGGACGCCGGGACGGCCCGGAGCCGGTCGGGATCGACGAGCTGCTGGAACGGGTCCGGTCCGGATTCGTCAGGGTCGGTCCGCGGGAGGCGGCGGCCGCCGCCCACGACGGTGCGCTGCTCGTGGACATCCGGTACGCGGAGCTGCGGGAACGCGACGGTCTGATCCCGGGCGCGCTGGTCGTCGAGCGCAACGAGCTGGAATGGCGGCTCGATCCGCAGGGCAGCCACCGGGCGCGGCAGGCGGTCGGGCATGATCTCCCGATCGTGATCATCTGCAACGAGGGGTACGCGTCGAGCCTCGCCGCCGCCTCCCTGCACCGGCTGGGACTGCACCGGGCGACCGACCTGATCGGCGGCTTCCAGGCCTGGCGCGCGGCAGGCCTCCCCGTCGTCGAGACGTGACGGCCGGTTCGTAACCGGCGCGCAAGGGCCGGTACGCGAGAGCCGATGCGCAGAGCAGATGCGCAGAGCCGGTGCGTGACGGAGCGGTACGTGAAGGCCGGTACACGAGAACCGGTACGCGACGGAGCGGGCCGGGCCCCCGAGGTCCGGCCCGCTCC
>NZ_JBHJQP010000036.1:0-48845 GCF_042262625.1 Streptomyces sp. NPDC056347
CCTCGGGACGTCACCGGCCCGCCGGAAACGGTCCGGTTCAGCCCATGAACTTCTTGAACTCGTCCGGAAGCTCGAAGTTCTTGTCGTCCTGCGCGGGCAGCCCGAGCTCGCCGCCCTGCGCCGCCTGCGCCCGGCGGGCCGCCGCGGCCTGCTCCTCGGCCTTGCGCTTCATCGGGTTGCCGCTCTTGCGCTTGCCCTTGGCCTGCTTGACCTGCTTCTTCTGCCGGCCGGGACCGCCGCCCATGCCCGGCATCCCGGGCATCCCCGGCATGCCGCCGCCCTGGGCCATCTTCGACATCATCTTGCGCGCGTCGAGGAACCGCTCGATCAGGTTCTTCACGGCGCTGACGTCGACGCCGGAGCCCTTGGCGATACGGGCCCGGCGCGAGCCGTTGATGATCGTCGGCTCGGCGCGCTCCTTCGGGGTCATCGACTTGATGATCGCGGCGGTGCGGTCCACGTCGCGCTCGTCGATGTTGTTGATCTGGTCCTTGATCTGCCCCATGCCGGGCAGCATTCCGAGCAGCTTGGAGATGGAGCCCATCTTCCTGACCTGCTCCATCTGGGCCAGGAAGTCGTCGAGCGTGAAGTCCTTGCCCTTGCTGGACGCCAGCTTGGAGGCCATCTTGGCGGCCTCTTCCTGGCTGAAGGTCTTCTCCGCCTGCTCGATCAGGGTGAGCAGGTCACCCATGTCGAGGATGCGCGACGCCATGCGGTCGGGGTGGAAGGCGTCGAAGTCCTCGAGCTTCTCACCGTTCGACGCGAACATGATCTGCTTGCCCGTGACATGGGCGATCGACAGGGCCGCACCACCACGGGCGTCACCGTCGAGCTTGGAGAGCACCACGCCGTCGAAGCCGACACCGTCACGGAAGGCCTCCGCGGTGTTGACCGCGTCCTGACCGATCATCGCGTCGACGACGAAGAGGATCTCGTCCGGGCTGACGGCGTCGCGGATGTCCGCGGCCTGCTGCATCAGCTCCTGGTCGATACCGAGGCGACCGGCGGTGTCCACGACCACCACGTCGTACTGCTTGGAGCGCGCGTACTCGACGGAGTCCTTGGCGACCTGGACCGGGTCACCGACGCCGTTGCCCGGCTCGGGGGCGTACACCGCGACACCGGCACGGTCGGCGACGACGCTGAGCTGGTTGACGGCGTTGGGGCGCTGGAGGTCGCAGGCGACGAGCAGCGGGGAGTGGCCCTGGCCCTTCAGCCAGAGGCCGAGCTTTCCGGCGAGAGTGGTCTTACCGGCACCCTGGAGACCGGCCAGCATGATCACGGTGGGCGGGTTCTTGGCGAACCGCAGCCGCCGGGTCTCGCCGCCGAGGATGCCCACGAGCTCCTCGTTGACGATCTTGACGACCTGCTGCGCGGGGTTCAGCGCCTGGGAGACCTCGGCACCGCGTGCCCGCTCCTTGACGTTGGCGATGAAGGCGCGGACGACCGGGAGCGCGACGTCCGCTTCGAGCAGGGCGATACGGATCTCGCGAGCCGTGGCGTCGATGTCCGCCTCGGACAAGCGGCCCTTGCCCCTGAGGTTCTTGAAAGTCGCGGCAAGGCGGTCGGAGAGAGTATCGAACACGGCGCTCGTCGGTCCTCAGGGTCGGGGGCAAAGTGGATTCGGTACCCCAGGGTATCCGGCCCGGCAGGAACGACGACCCCTGCCCGGGAAATCCCGGCGCGGACCGCTCCGGGCGCTCTCAGGCCCGCAGCGCGGCCTCCACCGCGCCCGCCACCGCGAGCGCCCGCTCCCCGGGCAACGGCTTCCCGTCCGGGTCCGTGACGTAGAAGGCGTCGACCGCGTCGGCGCCCAGCGTCGACACGTGCGCGCTGCGCACCCGTACCCCGCGGCCTTCCAGCGCCCTGACGATCCGGTGCAGCAGCCCCGGGGCGTCCTGCGCGCGCACCTCGATCACCGTCGCCCGCCGGGAGCCGGCCTGCGCGACGGTCGCCCTCGGCGACGGGGCCCGGACACCGCGGCGCCGTGCGGCGGCCTCGCGTTCGGCGAGCCTGGCCGGGATGTCCAGGGTGCCGTCCAGCGCGCGGACCAGGTCGGCGCGGAGCCGGTCGGTCCGCGGCAGCGAGCCGTACTCGGCCGCCACCCGCCAGCTCAGCAGCAGCACGTCGGCGGAGCCGCCCGGCCCGGCGGGAAGGCCGGCGGAAAGGTCTGCGGGGAGTTCCACGGCGCGCAGTTCGGCGGAGCGCACGGTGAGGCAGTGCAGCGCGAGGACGCCCGCCGCCGCGGGCAGCGCCCCGGGCCGCTCGGGCAGCGCGATGCGGAGCTCGACGCCGACGGGCTCCGGACCGCCGGGCGGCCCGCCGTGTTCGGTACGGGTGCGCAGGGCGAGGACCGGGCCGCCGGTGCGCAGGGCCTCGACGGCGAGGCGTTCCTGCTCGGCGCCCGGCGCGGCCGGTTCCGGTTCCCGCGGGGCGCGCCCGGCGAGCACGGCGGCGACGCGGCGCACCAGGTCGGCGACGAGCGCGGCGCGCCAGGCGGACCAGGCGGCCGGCCCGGTGGCGAGGGCGTCGGCCTCGGTGAGCGCGTGCAGCAGCTCCAGGGTGGTGGCGTCGCCCACCGCGTCGGCGACGAGGCGGACGGTCGCCGGATCGTCCAGGTCGCGCCGGGTGGCGGCCTCGACGAGGAGCAGGTGGTGGCGGACGAGAGCGGCGACGACGTCCGCGTCGGGCCGGCCGAAGCCGATCCGGGCGGCCGTCTCCCGGGCGATGGCCGCACCGGTCGCCGCGTGGTCGCCGGGCCGTCCCTTGCCGATGTCGTGGAGGAGGGCCGCGATCAGGAGAAGGTCGGGGCGGTGGACGCGGCGGGTGAGGGCCGAGGCGCGGACGGCGGTCTCGATCAGGTGGCGGTCGACGGTCCAGGTGTGGACGGGGTTGCGCTGGGGACGGCAGTGGACGTGTTCCCAGGCCGGGAGGGACCGGGTGATCAGCCCTTCGGTCTCCAGCGCCTCCCAGACCCGGACGGTGGCCCCGCCCGCGCCGAGCAGGGTGACGAGCTGTTCGCGGGCCTCGGCGGGCCAGGGCACCGGCAGCGGACGCCCGGCGACGGCGAGTCTGCGTACGGCGTGGCGGGAGAGCGGGAGCCCGGACCGGGCGGCCGCGGCGGCGGCGCGCAGCCAGAGCACCGGGTCGTGCCCGGGGCGGGCGGTGCGGGCGAGGACCGCCTCGCCGTCGGCCTCGACGACCCCGTCGGCGAGCGGGGTACGGGGCGTGCCGGAGGTCCGTCCGCCGCCGGGCACGGAGCGCGGGCGGGGCCGCGCGGACCGGGCGCGCAGCACCCGCCCGACCTCGCGCCAGGTGACGTCGGCGGCGTACGAGACGGTGCGGGCGGCCCCGTAGACCCGGCGGAGCAGGGTGTCCGCGTCGGGCAGGCCGAGTGCGGTGGCGACCTGGTCCTGTTCCTGGAGGGCGAGCCGGTCGGTGGCGCGGCCGGTGGTGAGGTGGAGGGCGTCGCGTGCGTCGAGCAGGACCCGGCGGGCGTCGGCGAGGCCCTCGCGGGGGGCGTCGGCGATCCAGGAGGCGGCGACGGCGCGCAGCGCGGTGGCGTCCCGCAGTCCGCCGTGGGCCTCCTTGAGGTCGGGTTCGAGGAGGAAGCGCAGTTCGCCGTGGCGTTCGGCCCGTTCGCGGCAGAGCGCGTCGAGGGCGGGCAGGTGGTGGGGGGCCTGGTCGCGCCAGTCGGCGAGGACCGCGGTGCGCAGTGCGGCGACGAGTCCCGCGTCCCCGGCGAGGGGCCGGGCGTCGAGCAGCCCGAGCTGGACCCTGAGGTCGGCCCCGGCCGCCCGGCGGGCCTCGGCGGGGGTGCGTACGCAGTGGTCTAGGGCGATGCCCAGGTCCCAGACCGGGTACCAGAGGCGGTCGGCGAGGGCGGCGACGACGGTGGGGGCGGCGCTGCCGTCGTGCAGGAGCAGCAGGTCGAGGTCGCTGCGCGGGGAGAGCTCGCCGCGCCCGTAGCCGCCGACGGCGACGAGGGCGGCGCCGTGGACGCCGGTCCGTGCGGTGGCGGCGGTGAACAGGGCGGTGAGCCAGTCGTCGGTGAGCGCGGCGAGGGCGGCGCGGCGCGGCGGCCCGGTCGGCGCCGCCGCCCGCAGGAGGCGCAGCCGGGCCGCCGGATACCCGCCGGGCTCCGGGCCGGTGGGCCCGGTGGTCGTACCGGTGCTCGTCATCCGGCTGCCTTTCGTCTCGGGGACCGGTGGTCGGCCGACGGGGTGCCCCGGAGAGGTCCCCGTGGCACCCGGGCTCCGGTTCAGAGGGCGTCCGGGCCGCGTTCGCCCGTCCGTACCCGGACCGCGGTGTCGACCGGCACGCTCCAGACCTTGCCGTCGCCGATCTTGCCGGTGCGGGCGGCCCGGACGACGACGTCGATGAGCTGCTCGGCGTCCGCGTCCTCGGCCAGGACCTCGATACGGATCTTGGGGACGAGGTCGACGGTGTACTCGGCGCCCCGGTAGACCTCGGTGTGGCCGCGCTGGCGGCCGTATCCGCTCGCTTCGGTGACGGTGAGGCCCTGGACGCCGAAGGCCTGGAGGGCTTCCTTGATCTCGTCGAGCCGGTGGGGCTTCACGACCGCGGTGATGAGTTTCATGCGTCCACCTTCTTCGTCTTCGCCGCTGCCGTGGTGGCGGGGGCCGGTTCCGTGGCGCGCGGGGCGCTGCCGCCTCCGGCTCCGCTGAAGTCGTAGGCGGTCTCGGCGTGTTCGACCCGGTCGATGCCGGAGACCTCGTCGTCCTCGTCGACCCGCATGCCGATCGTCCGGTCCAGCAGGAAGGCCAGGGCCGCGGAGACGGCCAGGGAGTACGCGAGGACGGCGGCGACGCCGACGGCCTGCTTGCCGAGCTGGTCGAGGCCGCCTCCGTAGAAGAGGCCCCTGGCCTCGGACTGGACGCCGCCGGTGGCGAAGAGGCCGACGAGCAGGGAGCCCGCGATGCCGCCGACCAGGTGGACGCCGACCACGTCCAGCGAGTCGTCGTAGCCGAACCGGTACTTCAGGCCGACGGCCATGGCGCAGAGCACCCCGGCGACCGCACCGACCGCGATCGCGCCGAGCGGGCTGACCGCGCCGCCGGACGGGGTGATCGCGACGAGCCCGGCGACCGCCCCCGATGCCGCGCCGAGGGTGGTGAAGGAGCCGTGGCGCAGCTTCTCGTAGCCGAGCCAGGCGAGCATCGCGGCGCCGGTGGCGACCTGGGTGTTGACGAACATCACCGCGCCGACGCCGTCGTCGTTGCCGAGCCAGGACCCGGCGTTGAAGCCGAACCAGCCGAACCAGAGCAGTCCGGCGCCGAGCATGACGAGCGGCAGGCTGTGCGGGCGCATCGGGTCCTTCCCGAAGCCGACGCGCCTGCCGATGACCAGGATGACGCCGAGCGCCGCGGCTCCGGCGTTGATGTGGACGGCCGTGCCGCCCGCGAAGTCGATGACGCCCATCTCGTACAGCCAGCCGCCCGCGCCCCAGACCCAGTGGGCGACGGGGAAGTAGACGACGGTGACCCAGAGCGTGATGAACAGGGCCCAGGAGGTGAATTTCACCCGGTCGGCGAGGGCGCCGCTGATCAGGGCCGGGGTGAGCACGGCGAACATCAGCTGGAAGACGGCGAAGACATAGACCGGGATGGTGTAGCCGTCCCAGAGCTGGGTGACGCCGATGCCGCTGAGCCCGAGGTAGTCGGAGCTCCAGCCGACGACGGAGCCGATGTCGGTGCCGAAGGCGAGGCCGAATCCGTAGAGCACCCACAGGACCGTGACGATCCCGAGGCCGATGAAGCTCATCATCAGCATGTTGAGGGTGCTCCTGACCCGGACCATGCCGCCGTAGAAGAAGGCCAGGGCGGGGGTCATGAGCATCACCAGGGCGGAGCAGATCAGCATGAACCCGGTGTTGGCGGCGGACAGGGTCGGGGTGTCCGCGGCAAGCGTCGTGATGCCTGGGGGCATCGGCGTCTCCTCGTCGTCGAAGCGGCCGCGTGCGGGCGGTGGGGAGCAGCACCACGTGCGGGACCACTGGGGAAGGGTGCGGGCCGGTTGTGGGCACGAGATTCGCCCAGCGCGGTTTCCACCGGTGCCGCGCGGTGTTTCGCGGCGGTGACGAAGAGGTCCGGTGTGTTACGCGGCCATGAACCGCGGGTTGACGGGAGCCTTGAGGGGTACGGCGACGCGGACCGGCCGCGTCGGCCACCCGCTGACCTGGCAATGGGGGGAGCCGAAGTCGGTCGGTGCGGGGTGGCCGGCGCGGCCGGGGTCGGGGTGCCGTTCAGACCGCTTCCGCGGTCTCCGGCAGCTGTTCGGTGAGGAGGTCGGTGAGCCTGGCGACCTCGGGGATGTCCCCGAAGTCCCGGGCGGCGGTGTCGACGGTCTTGCGGAGGCGGGTGTTGACGCGCTCGGAGCGGACCTTGCGGGCGACCTTCAGGGCCTGCTCGGCCAGGACGGTGGACTGCTCGGGCTCCCGCTTGAGGAGGTGGACGGTGGCGAGGCCGATCAGGTTGAGCGCGTACGACCGCTGGTGCTCGTCGTCCTCGCCGAAGAGCTGGACGGCCTTCTCCATCAGGGGTTCGGCGAGCGAGGCGTACGTGGGGCTGCGGCCCGCCACGTAGGCGAGGTCCCGGTAGGAGTGGGAGTTCTCGCCGTTGAGCTCGGCCTCCGAGAAGAAGCGGATCCAGTCGGGCTCGGGCTCGCCGTCGAGCCCGACGTCGAGGAAGGTGTCCTCGGCCATCCGGACGGCCCGTCGGCACTTGCTGGGCTGGCCCATGTTGGCGTAGGCGCGGGCCTCCATCGCATACAGCATGGCCTGGGTGCGCGGGGTGGCGCAGTCCCGGCTGCCGTACTGCGCGAGGTGGATCAGCTCGAGGGCGTCGTCGGGCCGTCCGAGGTGGATCATCTGGCGGCTCATGCTGGAGAGGATGTACGAACCCAGCGGCTTGTCACCGGCCTCCTTGGAGGCGTGGAGGGCGAGCACGAAGTACTTCTGGGCGGTGGGCTGGAGGCCCACGTCGTAGCTCATCCAGCCCGCGAGCTCGGCCAGCTCCGCGGCGCACCGGAAGAGCCGCTTGGCGGTGGCCTCCGGCTGCTGCTCCTGGAGCAGGTCGGTGACCTCGTGGAGCTGTCCGACGACGGCCTTGCGGCGCAGCCCGCCGCCGCACTGCGCGTCCCACTGGCGGAACATCGCGGTGGTGGACTCCAGCAGATCGAGCTCGGGGCCGGAGAGCCGGGACGGGCGGTGGGACGGGGCAGCGGGCTCCGGCTCGGCGGCAACGGGGGCGGAGACCGGCACCAGCCAGCGCTGCATGGGCTCGATCAGCGCGGGCCCGGCGGCCAGGGCCAGTGAGGAGCCCAGGAATCCGCGCCGGGCGAGCATCAGATCACTGCGGGAGAACTCACTGAGCAGGGCGACGGTCTGCGGGCCCGCCCAGGGCAGGTCGACACCGGCGACCGAGGGCGACTGGTGCGCGGAGCGCAGACCCAGGTCCTCGACGGCGACGACCGAACCGAAACGCTCCGAGAACAGCTCGGAGAGAATGCGCGGAATCGGCTCGCGGGGCTGCTCGCCGTCGAGCCAGCGCCGCACCCGGGAGGTGTCGGTGCTGACGTGGTGGGCGCCCATCTGGCGCGCCCGGCGGTTCACCTGGCGGGCCAGCTCGCCCTTGGACCAGCCGCTGCGCACGAACCACGAACTCAGTTGCGCGTTGGGGCGCTTTCCGGCATTCGAAACGCCTGCGCCGCTGCCACTCACTGGAACGCCCCCATCCCGCTGAATACCTGTCGCGCGAACCATTATCAGAATGCCCTGAGCCGTCGGCGTCGCTACGGAGAAAATGCGCCATCGAACAGGGAATCGAGTTGCCTCCGGCATACCCGTGGGCGCACATACTTCCATGATTCGTGTACCGACGGTAATCCTACGATCACCCCTCGGGCGAGAGGCGCGAAGGAATCGCCACCATTCGCCACCCCTTCGAATGAACGCCACCCCCGCGGGGCGCGATTCACTTGACGCACGCGATCACCAGGGAGCGCAGTGATGCGGGCCGGGACGCGGACGCAATCGCGCGCCCCCGGACACCACCGGCGTGCTCCGGACCGGCGGCGACGACGGAGCGTCATGACCTGCCGGCCGTGTCGTAACCACCGGTGAGTCGGACCCGTTGGAGGGGGTATGGGCTTCACGATCGGCGGCATCCGCGAGATCCGCACCGGCACACGGCGTCGCGGCCGTGCCGCCGAGTGCACGGCACTGGCCGAGTACACCGGGCTGTGGGGCTGGGCCGTCGCGCCGGGTGCGCGGGCCACGGCGGGCCGCTGCTCGTGCGGGGAGGCCGCCTGCCCCTCCCCCGGCGCGCATCCGCTGGCCCTCGCCCCCGAGGTCCCCGCCGGCGCCACGCTCGACACGGTGACGGAGGCGTGGGCCCGGGTGCCGGGCGCCGCGATGATGCTGCCGGTGGGCCGTACGTTCGACGTCCTCGATGTCGCCGAGGCGGCCGGGCGCCGGGCCCTGGCGCGGATGGAGCGGATGGGGCTGCCGCTCGGCCCGGTCGCGGTGACCCCGGCCGGGCGGGCGCAGTTCTTCGTGGCGCCCGGGGCCGCCGCCGAGCTCCCGCAGCTGCTCTACCGGATGGGCTGGGACGACGCGGGGCTGGACCTGAAGGCGCTGGGGCCCGGCTGCCACATCACCGCCCCACCGTCCGACCGGGGCGGCCTGGGTCCGGTCCGCTGGCTCCGCCCCCCGGTGCTGGACACGGCGGCCGCCCCGCCCCCGGCCCGCCTGCTGCTCGGCACGCTGGCGTACAGCTGTCACCGGGCACCGCTCTGCGGCTGATGCCGCGGAGCATGGTCACGCCGTGATGCCGGGAGCCCGACCGCGGTGCTGCCGTGCGGTCGGGCTCTCGGCGTCGTGTGGCGGCTCTTGCCGTCGCGGAGCGGGGTCAGTCGCCGATCAGGGCGTCGACGAACGCCTCCGGCTCGAAGGGGGCCAGGTCGTCCGGGCCCTCGCCGAGGCCGACCAGCTTGACCGGTACGCCCAGCTCGCGCTGGACGGCGACGACGATGCCGCCCTTGGCGGTGCCGTCCAGCTTGGTGAGCACGATGCCGGTGATGTCCACGACCTCGGCGAACACCCGGGCCTGCACCAGACCGTTCTGCCCGGTCGTGGCGTCGAGGACGAGGAGGATCTCGTCCAGCGGCCCGTGCTTCTCGACGACCCGCTTGACCTTGCCGAGCTCGTCCATGAGGCCGGTCTTGGTGTGCAGCCGCCCGGCGGTGTCGATGAGCACCACGTCGGCGCCCTCGGCGATGCCCTCCTTGACCGCGTCGAAGGCGATCGAGGCGGGGTCACCACCCTCGGGGCCGCGCACGGTACGGGCGCCGACGCGCTCGCCCCAGGTCTGGAGCTGGTCGGCGGCGGCGGCGCGGAAGGTGTCGGCCGCGCCGAGCACGACGCTGCGGCCGTCGGCGACGAGCACCCGGGCCAGCTTGCCGGTGGTGGTGGTCTTGCCGGTGCCGTTGACGCCGACGACCATCACGACGCCCGGGGTGTCGAGGCCGCTCTCCGTCTTGACCGCGCGGTCGAAGTCGGTGCCGAGCAGGGTGAGGAGCTCCTCGCGCAGCAGCGCGCGCAGCCCTTCGGGGGTACGGGTGCCGAGCACCCGGACGCGCTCGCGGAGCCGCTCCACCAGCTCCTGGGTGGGAGCGACGCCGACGTCGGCGGTGAGGAGGGTGTCCTCGATCTCCTCCCAGGTGTCCTCGTCGAGGTTGTCCCGGGACAGGAGCGTGAGCAGCCCCTTGCCGAGGGAGTTCTGGGAACGGGCGAGCCGGGCGCGCAGCCGCACCAGGCGGCCCGCGGTGGGCTCGGGAACCTCGACGGCCGGGGCCGCGGGGGCCTCCGGCCCGACGGCCTCGGGGGCCTCCTCGGCGGGGGCCCCGGCCTCGGGCGGGGCGACCTCCTCGACGGTGCGGCGCGGTTCCTCGCGCGGCGTCTCGGCTTCCTCGCCGACACGGGGCTCGGCGGGAGGAGTGATGGTCGGCGTGCTCGACGGCGCCGGGGGCAGCTGCTTCTTCTTGCGGCCGCTGACCACGAGCCCGCTGATCACGCCGACCGCGACCAGGGCGATGACTACAGCAAGGATGACGAATTCCATAACCCACCCAGTATCAGTCACGTCCGGCCGCGGGGACCGCCCCGAAGGATCACCCGTGTATCACCTTGATCGTTATGCACCCTTTGGGGGGAAAGGTACGATCCTGCTCGTGGAGACCCGCGGCCTGGAGCCCGTCCCCGACAGCGAACGCACCGGCCGGGTCCGGACCCTCTTCCCCACCTGGGTCGGCGCGAATCTGACCGTGCTCCTGCTCACCATCAGCGCCGGTCTCGTCGTCCTGAACGGGCTGAACATCTGGCAGGTGCTGGCGGTCGCGGCACTGGCCTCGGTCCTCGGCTTCGGCCTGGTCGGCCTGGTCTCGGTCGCGGGCAGCCGGGGCGGGGCGCCCGGCATGGCGCTGTCCCGGGCGGTCTTCGGGCAGCGCGGCAACCTGCTGCCCGGCGCACTGACCTGGGTGGCCCGCTGGGGCTGGGAGACGGTGAACGCGGTCACCGGCACCTATGCGGCGCTGGCGGTGCTGGACCGGCTCCTCGGGGTCCCGGGCGGCCGGCGCGCCACCCTGGTGGTCCTGCTCGTCTTCGTGGGGTGCAGCTGGCTGGTGTCGGGGCTGGGCATAGGGGCGCTGCGGGTGTGCTGCACCTGGTCGGCGTACCTGTTCGGCGGAGTCAGCGTGCTCGTGCTGATCCATCTGGCCGGTGCCACCGACTGGCACGCCGTGCTGGCCCGGCCGGCCGGTCCGGCGGCGATGGTGGTCGCCGGGGTCGGCACGCTGGCGGCGGGCGGGATCAGCTGGGCCCCGTCGAGCCCGGACTTCGCCCGCTATCTTCCGCGTACCTCCTCCGGCTGGGCGATGACCGGGGCGACCGTGGGCGGCGCGGCGCTCGTCTATCTGCCGATGGTGCTGATGGGGGCGGTGATGGCGGTCGCCGAGCCGGGTCTGGCCGCCGCCCGTGATCCGGTCGCGTTCATCGGCCCGCTGCTGCCGGGCTGGCTCGCGGTGCCCTATCTGCTGTTCGTCGTGGCCGGAATGGTGCTGATCAACGCGATGTCGCTGTACTCGGCCGGGTTCACCGCGCAGACCCTGGGGTTCCGCGTCCCGCGCGCCCGGGCGGTCGGCGTGAACGCCGTGATCAGTCTCCTCCTGGGCACCTGGCTGATGTTCACGGCGGCCGGTTTCCTGGACTCCTTCGTCTCCTTCCTGACGCTGCTCGCCGTGACGTTCTCCGCGTGGATCGGGGTCTTCGCCGTCGACCTGCTGCGGGGGCGGGCGTACGACCCGGTGGCGCTCCTGGACACCACCCCGTCCAGCGCCTACTGGTACACCCGCGGCTTCGCCGTGCCGGCCGTGGCCGCCTGGGCCGCGGGGCTGGTCACGGGACTGCTGCTCACCCGGGTGCGCTGGTTCAGCGGGCCGCTCGCCACCACCTGGGCCGGGCACCAGGGGCTCGGCTGGGCGGCGGCGGTCGTGGTCTCCGCCGGCCTGTACGCCGTACTGCCGCGCCCCGCCGGGCTCCCCCGGACGGGCGGCGGAGGGACCGGGGACACCCCTCTACACTTCTGACGGCTCATCAGTTAATCTCCCGCTCGCCGCGCCCGCCGACGATGGGGAGCACCTCTCATGGCCTTCACAGTGGTCCGGTTCAATCTCGTCGACCCCGACGCCACCCCGGAGCCGCTCTCGGCCCGCTACCGCGCCGCGCTGGAGATGGCGGCGTACGCGGACGCCCACGGCATCGACACCGTGCAGACCGAGGAGCATCACGGCACCGCCAACTCCTGGCTGCCCTCCCCCTTCGCCTTCGCGGGCGCGGTGTTCGGCGCCACCCGCCGGATCGCGGTCACCGTCTCGGCGGTCATCGGCCCGCTGCACGATCCGCTGCGGCTGGCCGAGGACATCGCGGTGCTGGACCTGCTGAGCGCCGGGCGGCTGGTGACGGTGGCGGGGATCGGCTACCGGCCCGAGGAGTACGAGCGGGCGGGCGTCGAGTGGGGCAGGCGCGGCAGGCTCCAGGACGAGCTGCTGGAGACGCTGCTCCGGGCGTGGACCGGTGAGCCGTTCCCGTACCGGGGCCGGACGGTGCGGGTCACGCCGCGCCCGTACACCCAGCCGCACCCCCTGCTGCTGGTGGGCGGCAGTTCGCGGGCGGCGGCGCGGCGGGCGGCCCGGCTGGGGCTGCCGTTCTTCCCGAGCGCGCATCTGCCGGAGCTGGAGGCGTACTACCAGGAGCGGCGCGCGGCGTTCGGGACGGACGGCTTCTGCATGATGCCGTCCGCCGAGACACCGCTGCTGCACGTGTCGGAGGACCCGGACCGGACGTGGGCCGTGTACGGCGAGCACTTCCTGCACGAGGCGCGCACGTACGCCTCCTGGCAGTCCAAGGACATCCGCTCCGCCGTGCGTTCGGCGGCGACGACGGTGGCGCAGCTGCGGGCCGAGGGGGTCTACCGGGTCCTCACCCCCGAGGAGTGCGCCGCCACTGCCGGGCGGCTGGACAGCCTGGTGCTGCACCCGCTGTGCGGCGGGATGCCCGTCGAGGAGGGGTGGCGCAGTCTGCGGCTGTTCTGTTCGGCGCTCGGGCACTGAGGAGCGTCCGCGTGGCGCGGCTCAGCCCATCTCCTCCAGCGCCTTGCCCTTGGTCTCCTTGACGAAGGTGAGCACGAAGGGGATCGAGAGCGCGGCGAAGCAGGCGTAGATGACGTACGTGGCCGAGAGGTTCCAGTCGGACAGGCTCGGGAAGCTCGCGGTGATCGCCCAGTTGGCGAGCCACTGGGCGGAGGCGGCGACGCCGAGCGCGGCGGCGCGGATCCTGTTGGGGAACATCTCGCCGAGGAAGACCCAGACCACGACGCCCCACGACAGCGCGAAGAAGAGCACGAACACATGGGCCGCGACGAGCGCCACCGCGCCCTGGGGGCTGGGCAGTTTGCCGTCGACCAGCTTCGCGGAGAAGGCCCATGCCTCGAAGGCCAGGGCGACGGCCATGCCGGTGGAGCCCGCGAGGGCGAGCGGTTTGCGGCCCACCCGGTCGACCAGGACCATCGCGATGACGGTGCCGATGATGTTGATGATGGACGTGGTGAACGAGTAGAAGAAGGACTGGGTCGGGTCGATGCCGACGGACTGCCAGAGCGTCGCCGAGTAGTAGAACGCCACGTTGATGCCGACGAGTTGCTGGAACACCGAGAGGCCGATGCCGACCCAGACGATCGGCAGGAAGCCGAAACGGGCGCCGAGCAGGTCCTTGAAGGTGGACTTGTGCTCACGGTGCATGGCGGCCTCGATCTCGGCCACCCGGGCGTCGAGGTCGACGCCCTTGCCCTCGACCTCGGCGAGGATCCCGCGGGCCCGTTCCGTGCGGCCGACGGAGATCAGAAACCGCGGCGACTCGGGGATCGCGAAGGACAGCAGCCCGTACAGGAGGGCCGGGACGACCATCACGCCGAGCATCCACTGCCAGGCCTCGAGGCCGCCGATCCGGCCGCGCTGGTCGCCGTCGGCGAGTTGCAGGATGCCGTAGTTGACCAGCTGGGAGATGGCGATGCCGATGACGATCGCCGCCTGCTGGAAGGAGCCGAGCCGCCCCCGGTACGCGGGCGGCGAGACCTCCGCGATGTACGCCGGGCCGATCACCGAGGCCATGCCGATGGCGAAGCCGCCGATGATGCGCCACATGGCCAGGTCCCAGAGCGCGAACGGCAGGGCCGAGCCGACCGCGCTGACGGTGAAGAGCCCGGAGGCGATCCGCATGCACTGGATACGGCCGATGCGGTCGGCGATCCTTCCGGCCGTGGCCGCGCCGATCGCACAGCCGATCAGGGCGATGGCGATGACCTGGGCAAGAGTGGCGGAGCCGATGTCGTAGCGGCTGCGGATGGCCTCGACGGCGCCGTTGATGACCGAGCTGTCGTAGCCGAAGAGGAAGCCGCCCATGGCGGCGGCCGCGGTGATGAAGATGACATGGCCGAGGTGGTCGGGCTGGCTCGCCCCGGCCGCCGGTCCCTGCGCTGTGCTGGTCACATGTGCTCCTGACGCGTCATCCCCCAGTGGCGCACATCTTTCGGGTGCCCACCACTCGAGGAACGGGGGCCGGGAACGGGCTCAGCGCAGCCGCTGGCTGATCACCTTGGAGACGCCGTCGCCCTGCATCGATACGCCGTACAGCGCGTCGGCGACCTCCATCGTCCGCTTCTGATGCGTGATCACGATGAGCTGCGAGCTCTCCTGGAGCTCCTCCATGATCCGGATCAGCCGCTGGAGGTTGGTGTCGTCGAGCGCCGCCTCGACCTCGTCCATCACGTAGAACGGGCTCGGTCGGGCCTTGAAGATGGAGACCAGCAGCGCCACCGCCGTGAGCGAGCGCTCGCCGCCGGAGAGCAGCGAGAGCCGCTTGACCTTCTTGCCGGGCGGCCGCGCCTCGACGTCCACCCCGGTCGCGAGCATGTTCTCCGGGTCGGTGAGGACGAGCCGGCCCTCGCCGCCCGGGAAGAGCCGCGAGAAGACGCCCTCGAACTCGCGGGCCGTGTCCCGGTACGCCTCCGTGAACACCTGCTCGACCCGCTGGTCGACCTCCTTGATGACCTGGACCAGATCGGTCCGGGTCTTCTTCAGGTCCGCCAGCTGCTCGGAGAGGAACTGGTGCCGCTCCTCCAGCGCCGAGAACTCCTCCAGGGCGAGCGGATTCACCTTTCCGAGCTGCTGGTACGCCCGTTCGGCCGCCTTCAGCCGTTTCTCCTGCTCGGCCCGGACGAACGGCCTCGGCCTGTTGCGCGGATGGTCCGGGTCCTCGGGCAGCTCCTCGCCCGCCTCGGCCGGTGACGGCGGTACGAGCTGGTCGGGGCCGTACTCGGCGGTCAGCCCGGCGGGCTCGATGCCCAGCTCCTCCAGCGCCTTCGTCTCCAGCTGTTCGATCCGCAGCCGCTTCTCGGCGCCGAGCACCTCCCCCCGGTGGACGGAGTCGGTGAGCTTGTCCAGCTCGCCCTTGAGTTCACGGCCCCGGCCGCGCTCCGCCGCCAGTTCCCGCTCCCGCTCGCCCTTCGCCGCCTCGGCCACGGCCCGCTCCCGCTCGGCCCGTACGACGGAGACCTCGACGTGGGCGAGGAGCTGGCGGGCGCCGGAGGCCACGGCGGAGGCGACCTCGGCCTCGTGGCGGCGGCGGGCCCGGCGGCGCTCGGCGCGGGTCCGGGCCTCGCGCTCGGCGCGGGCGGCCCGGTCCAGGGAGTCGGCCCGGCCCGCGAGCGCCTTGACCCGCTCCTCATGGGTACGGGCCTGGAGGCGGGCCTCCATCTCGGTCTGGCGGGCGTTGGCCCCGTCGGCGGCGAGCCGGTCCCGTACGGAGGTGTCCGGCTCCTCGGCCACCGGGGTCTCCTCGGCGACGAGCAGCCGCTCGGCCAGCTCCTCGGCCTCCTCGACCGCCCGGTCCAGGGCCTCCTGGGCGCGGGCGGCGGAGGCGGTCATCCGCTCGGCCTCGCCCGCCGCGCCCCGGGCCTGCCCGGCCAGCCGCCCCAGCTGCTGGGAGACCCCGGACTTCTCCCGCTCGGCGGCCCGGCGCCGCTCCCCCAGCTCCTCGGCCAGCCCGGCTGCGGCCCGGCGCCGCTCCCCGGCGATCCGCTGCGCCTCGGCCGACTCCGCGCACCGCACGGCCAGCTCCTCCAGCTGGGCGGCGGCCTCGTCGACCGACGCCTGCACTTCGAGGAGGCTCGGCGCACCGGCGGAACCGCCGTGCGCGAAGTGCGCCGAGAGGATGTCGCCCTCGGCGGTCACGGCCGTCAGCTCCGGGTGCCCCTCGACGAGGTCCTCGGCGTCCTCCAGGGTGGGGACGACCACCATGTCCCGCACCAGCCGGCGCACCGCGCCCAGCAGTCCGGCGGGCCCGCCGACCAGATCGGCCACGGCGGGCGGCCCCGCCTCCGTGGTGACGGCGGGGGCGGGCACCGGCTCCGGCGCCCCGGCCCGCACCCCGCCCAGGAGCAGCGCGGCCCGCCCCGCGTCCTGCTTGCGCAGCAGCCGGACGGCCTCCGCCGCCGCGGCCGGGCCGGTCGCCGCGACCGCGTCCGCCGCCGCACCCAGCGCCGCCGCCACGGCCACCTCGTACCCCGGCGCCACGGTCAGGAGTTCCGCGGCCGGACCGAGCAGCCCGGCGGGCCGGTCCCGCGCCCCGAGCAGCGCGCCCGTGCCGTCCTTGCGGCGCAGCCCGAGGGCCAGCGCCTCGTGGCGGGCCGCCACCGCCGCCCGCTTCCGCTCCGCGGTGGTGGCCGTCTCCCGGGCCGTGGTGAGCGCCGCTTCCGCCTCGGCCAGCTCCCGCCGGGCGGTGTCGTGCCGCTCGCCGAGTTCCTGGTCCCCGGCGTCCAGGCCCGCCACCTCGGCCTTCAGCTGCTCGTACTCCTGCTGGGCGGCGACGGCCCGCTCCCGCGCCTCGTCCCGGGCGGCGGCCAGCCGGTCGATCTCGGCCTGCGCCGAAGCGGCCCGGCCGCGTGCGGCGTTAACCTGGCCGGTGAGCCGGGCGAGCCCCTCGCGGCGGTCGGCGATGGCGCGGGCGGCGTCCTTGAGCCGACGCTCCTCGGCCGCCAACTCCCGCTCCAGCTCGGCACGGTGGGACGCGGTGTCCTCCAGTGCGTGCTCGGCGGCGGTGAGCGCGGCGGTCAGTTCCGCCTCCTGCTCGCGGATCCGGGCGGCCTCCCGCTCCATGTCCTCGGGGTCGCGGCCGCGCCGCTCCTCCTCCACGGGCGCGGAGGCGCTCGTCACCCGGGCGTCGGCCAGCGAGATCGTGCCTCGTACCCGCTCGGCCAGCTGGGACAGCTCGTACCAGGTCTGCTGGGCCCGCTGGAGCCGTGGGGCGAGGCGCCGCACCTCCCCCTCCAGCTCCGCCTCGCGGCCGAGCGCCGCCTCGAGCTCCGCCTCCGCGGCCTCGCGGCGCTGCTTGAGCGCGGCCTCGTCGGCGATCTCGTCGCGCAGCGCGGTACGCAGCACGACCAGGTCGTCGGCGAGCAGCCGCAGTCTGGCGTCGCGCAGGTCGGCCTGGATGACGGCGGCCCGCCGCGCCACGGCGGCCTGGCGGCCGAGCGGCTTCAGCTGCCGCCGCAGTTCGTCGGTGAGGTCCTGGACGCGGGCCAGGTTGGCCCCCATCGCGTCCAGTTTCCGCAGCGCCTTCTCCTTGCGTTTGCGGTGTTTGAGGACGCCCGCGGCCTCCTCGATGAAGGCGCGGCGGCCCGCCGGGTCGGCGTGGAGCACCGAGTCGAGCCGGCCCTGACCGACGATGACGTGCATCTCACGGCCGATACCGGAGTCCGAGAGGAGTTCCTGGATGTCCAGGAGCCGGCAGGTGTCGCCATTGATCTGGTATTCGCTGCCGCCGTTGCGGAACATGATCCGAGTGATCGTCACCTCGGCGTACTCGATGGGCAGCGCGCCGTCGGAATTGTCGATGGTCAGTGACACCTCGGCCCGGCCGAGCGGAGGACGCCCGGTGGTTCCGGCGAAGATCACGTCCTCCATCTTGCCGCCGCGCAGGGATTTGGCGCCCTGTTCCCCCATGACCCAGGAGAGCGCGTCCACCACATTGGATTTGCCGGAGCCATTGGGTCCGACGACGCAGGTGATGCCGGGTTCGAAGCGGAGCGTCGTGGCGGAGGCGAACGACTTGAAACCACGCAGGGTCAGGGCCTTGAGATGCACGCCGCCCGACTCTACCTTTCACTCTCGGTTTCACCCATGAAGGTGCAGGGCACATCAGACGTTAAGAGAAGGGGTACGCCGGGGGGCGGGAGCCGCGCGGGTCCGGGCGGAATCGCCGCCGGACACGGATCCGGCGGAAGGGTCCGGGGAAAAGAAAGAAGGGACGCCGGAGCGCCCCTTTGGTAAATCTTGTGCGGTGTTACGCGCGGTGGTTCCGGTGCAGGTGGTTCTGGTTCCGATGCAACTGCGCATGGCGGATCAACGGCATGTCACGGAAGTGACAGACCAAGAGCAGTGATCTTCAATGATCCGACGGTTTTCCGGAGACGATCCGGGTGATGTTCTCCGACGACTGACGCGTGCGAGCCCGACCGGCCCTGAAGGCCTTCGGTCAGGTCAGCGCCGGCTCCGCCTGAGGTACGTCGATGTCGATGCTGTCGAGCAGCGACTCTTGGTGCTGGGCGGCGGCGGTCAGCGCGTCGTTCTCGTCCTGAATCCGTACGAGCTCGGATTCGAGGTCCTGGACGCGCTGCTGGAGCCGTCGCATCTCGGCGAGGAGTCGCGGGTCGGAACCGCCGACGTAACCGAGAAGCGCCTTTGCCATGATGGATGGTCCTCCACACTGAGTGACCGACCGATGCGGTGTGGGTCGTGAGGGAATCGCACCCGCGGTGCTCGGCATTGCTCTGTCGTCACTGCTGTCCTGCTGCCGAACAGCTCTGCCAAACAGCTAAGGTGCGCGGGGATTTCAGAGTCTCACCAAAAAGTTTGACGGTCAACACGATCACGCCCGGCTGAGGCGGGCATCCCGCGGTGCGCGGCCCGATGATCATGCGGCGCGTCTCTCCTGCGGGGCCCGGCGGGGCGTGGAGATCATCCTTACTGCGGCAGCCTGGCACGTCGGCCGGATCTTGGCAACCATCTGAACATTCCGCAGGTCATTTCATGTGTACGGTGACGACCGGGCCGCCCGACAACCCCTCGCCCCTTATCGAACACGGTCCGAACACGGGGCGTTCCGCATCTCCGGCACGGGCCGTGGTCAGCGGATGGCGAAGCCCTCGTAACCGCCGCGCGGGGTGTCCCATATCTCAGTGACGCCGTCCACACGTCCGGGTGTGTCGGCCGAGCGCAGCCAGTCCAGCAGCCGCTCGCAGTCCCGCCGCCGCCCCTCGGCGACGACCTGTACCCGTCCGTCGTCCAGGTTGAGCGCGAAGCCGGTGAGGCCGCCGATCTCCAGCGCGTTCTCCCTGGTGAACCAGCGGAATCCGACCCGCTGCACCTGGCCGCGCACCCAGGCGGTGAGCCGTACGTCCTCGTTCATGACGTCTTCGTCCATGGCCGAACGCTAACCGGCGGGCCGCCCTCGGAGCACATCCCTCCGCATGTCCATGGCGTACAGTCCGCACCCAATAGACTCACCCGAACGGGTTAAGACCGGTGGCGCCGGAAGAGGCGTCCGGACCTCAGAAGGGCTCAGCAGATGGGACGCCATCGTCGCTCCGCCGTCACTCCGGCCACCGACGAGCACGGGGCGGAGGGTGCGGATTCCCGGCAGAGCGGGCACCGCAGAAAGCGGTCCGGGGCGTCCGTCCGTACGGGAATGGTCGGTGTCTCCGCGGCGCTCGCGGTGGGAGCCGTGGCGATGAGCTCGGGGCTGATACCCGGAGGCGACACCCTCACGATCGGCGGTGGCGCCGCCGACCGGGTACGAGCCGACAGCTCCCCCGACACCCGGGCCCAGGGCGGGTCCGGCACCCCGGCCGAGCGCGGCACCACGGCCGCCGACCGGGGCACCGGCCGGTCGGGCGCCCCCGCGCACGGCCGGGCACCCACGAAATCCCCCTCCGCCACCCCGTCGGCGTCGAAGCCGAAATCGTCCGCCGAGGCGCGGAAGAAGCCCTCCGCCCCCGCCTCGAAGCCCGCCGCGGTGCGGACCACTGCCCCGGCCGCCCCCGAGCACTCCACCACACCGAGGTCGAGCGCCCCCACCGCCCGGAGCTCCGCCGTCACCGGCACCCGGGCCGCCGTGCTCGCACTGGTCAACCAGGAACGCGCGAAGGTCGGCTGCAGCCCGCTGACCGCCAGCTCCCCGCTCGCCTCACTGGCCCAGAACTACAGCGAGGACATGGCCGCCCGCGGCTTCTTCGACCACACCGACCCCGACGGCCGCTCCCCCTGGGACCGCGCCTCGAAGGCCGGCGTCCGGGGCCTGGCCGCCGAGAACATAGCCCGCGGCCAGGCGAACGCACAGGCCGTGATGACCGCCTGGATGAACAGCCCGGGCCACCGTGCCAACATCCTCAACTGCGACTACAAGACCTTCGGCCTCGGCGTCCACTTCGCCTCCGGCGGCCCCTGGTGGACCCAGGAATTCGGCTTCTGACCCGGCCGCCCCGGCCGTCGGCCGTCCGGCCGTTCCCCCGGCAGGGGCCACCGGCAGGAGACATCGGCGGGGCTCTCCTCAGGGCCGCGTGAGCGCGGTTCTCATGGCGGTCATGAGGCTCTGCCGGGCCTCTCTGAACGCACGCCGCGCCTCGGCGCACTCGGGGTCGTCGCGCAGATGTCCGGCCACCACCACGTCCCGGTAGAGGAGCAGGCGGTACGAGGCGTCCCTGGCGATCCGGCCCACTTCCGGGGCGGCCAGCAGCTCCAGTTGGTACTGCTTCGCGTGCACGCCGTGGGTCAGCGTGGCGGCGCGCGCGAGTTCGGCCCGCTCGTCCGCCGGCAGGTGCCCCGACCGGCTCGCGTCGCTTATCGTGTCGCGCGCCTCGGTCAGGGCTTCCAGGAACTGGGCGGACACCGTGCGCAGGGTCTCCCGGTCGCGCTCGCCCGTTTCCCGCCGCCAACGCGCCCGGTCCGTGGCGAGCGTGCTGCCCACCCCGATCAGCGCACCGACCAACGTGGCGACCAACGCTGTCCATTCCATGGCCGCGAGACTACGAGGCCGTCGCGCGCGACGGCCAGGGTTCCCGCGGCTCCTCCCCCGCCCGCAGCGCGCGGGACCGTCCCGGCCCGTGACCGCTCAGGCGGTCGGGCGGGGCGGGCGCTGGCAGCGGGGGCAGTAGTAGCTGGAGCGGTTCATCCAGGGACGGCGGCGGATCGGGGTGCCGCAGCGGTGGCAGGGCTCGTCCTCGCGGCCGTAGGCGTCGAGGGAGCGGTCGAAGTAGCCGGACTCGCCGTTCACGTTGACGTAGAGGCTGTCGAAGCTGGTGCCGCCCTGGTCGAGTGCGGCGTTCATCACGTCGCGGACGTGGCCGAGCAGCTCGGCCGACCTGGGGCGGGTGAGGGTCGCGGTCGGCCGGTCGTAGTGCAGCCTGCTGCGCCAGAGCGCCTCGTCCGCGTAGATGTTGCCGACGCCGCTGATCAGTGACTGGTCGAGCAGGGCGCGCTTGATCGTGGTGCGGCGCAGCCGCAGGGCCGTGTGGAAGGCGGCTTCGTCGAACGCCGGGTCCAGGGGGTCGCGGGCGATGTGCGCGATGGTGTCCGGCAGCCCGTCGGGGGTGTTGTCGTGGAGCGAGAGCCCGCCGAAGGTCCGCTGGTCGACGAAGCGGAGCTCGGTGCCGAGGGCGTCGTCGAAACGGATACGGACCCGCAGGTGCTTCTCGTCCGGCGCGTCCTCGGGCTGCACGAGCAGCTGGCCGCTCATGCCGAGATGGCCCAGGAGCGAGGCGGACTCGTCGTCCAGCGGAATCCAGAGGTACTTGCCGCGCCGCATCGCCGTACCGAAACGGACACCGGCGAGCCGGGCCGCGAAATCCGCGCCGCCGCCCGGGTGGCGGCGGATCGCGCGCGGGTGCAGCACCTCGGCCCCGGCGACGGTGCGGCCGGTGACCCAGCGCTCAAGACCACGCCGTACGACTTCGACCTCGGGCAGCTCGGGCACGATGACGCTCCTGGTGAGGGGTGGATGGGACTACGGGTTCCGGACAGGAAGAAACCCCCGGTGCACCTGGCACCGGGGGTTGCCTCGCCTCAGGCGGGAGCCGCGTCCGTGGACGGCGGGTCCGCGGGGACCTCGGTGGTCCCCGCGTCGGCCGCGGCCTTCGCCGCTGCCGTCCGCTGCTCCGCGGCGGCGCTGATCCCGCGCCAGGCGGACTCCGCCGCCTGCTGCTCCGCTTCCTTCTTGCTACGGCCGGTGCCGGTGCCGTACGAGACACCACCGACGCGAGCAGCAGCAGTAAAGGTCTTCTCGTGGTCCGGGCCGGTCTCCGTGACGATGTACTCGGGGACTCCGAGACTCTCGCCGGCGGTGAGCTCCTGGAGACTGGTCTTCCAGTCCAGGCCGGCACCGAGGTTCGAGGACCTGTCGATCAGCGGGTCGAAGAGCCGGTGTACCAGCTCCGAGGCCGCGCTGAGGCCCTGGTCGAGATAGACCGCGCCGATCACCGCTTCAAGGGTGTCGGCGAGGATGGACGCCTTGTCCCGGCCTCCCGTGCCCTCTTCACCCCGGCCGAGCCGGATGAAGGAGCCGAGTTCGAGGCCGCGGCCCACTTCCGCAAGCGCACGCGAGTTGACCACCGCGGCCCGCAACTTGGCCAGCTGGCCTTCGGGCAGGTCGGGGTGGGTGCGGTACAGCGTGTCCGTGACCACCAGGCCGAGCACCGAATCCCCGAGGAATTCGAGCCGCTCGTTGGTGGGCAGGCCGCCGTTCTCGTACGCGTACGAGCGATGGGTCAGCGCACGCACCAGAAGGGCGGTCTCGAGTCGATACCCGAGCCGCCCTTCCAGAAGCGTGTGGGACGAGGCTGTGTTGACGTTGTCTGCCTTCTTCTTGGCATGGGACAACTCAGACATCGGGCCTCTCACCAGCCGCTCAGACCTCGAGGACCTGGCGCTTGTTGTACGTGCCGCAGCTGGGGCACGCGATGTGCTGCAGCTTCGGCTCCTGGCAACGCTCGCACGAAACCAGGGTGGGGACCGCAGCCTTCCACTGCGACCGGCGGTGGCGCGTGTTGCTGCGCGACATCTTCCGCTTCGGAACAGCCACGGCTACTTCTCCTGCTTCTCGTCGACGCCCGCATCGGCGCCGCCCATGTTGTCCTTCTCGCCGTCCTGAACGGTCTCGGCGAGTCCCTGCAATGCCGCCCAACGGATGTCGACGGCGTCGTGGTGATGATCGGGGTTCTCGTCCAGCCTGACTCCGCATTCGGAGCACAGACCGGCACAGGACTCCCGGCACACCGGCTGCATCGGCAGTGCGAGCACCACCGCATCGCGCAGCACTGGTTCGAGGTCGAACAAGCCGTCCTCGACGAAGAGCCTGTCCTCGTCGTCCTCGGCGTCGTCGGCCGGTTCCGCCCTGGGGCGGCCCCGGTCATCGGCGTCAGGGTACGAGAACATCTCCTGGAAGTCCGCCACGACCTCAAGGCGCAGCGGCTCCAGACACCTTACGCACTCCCCCTCGGTCGACGCACGGGCGGTGCCTGTGACAAGCACCCCTTCCATGACCGATTCGAGGCGGAGGTCCAGCTCCACGGGCGCACCTTCCGGCACACCGATGACCCCGTCGATGCCGAGGACCGCGGGCGGACCGGGTGCGTCCACCGTGCGGGAGAGCCGCTGGAGGGCACCGGGACGCCGTCCCAGCTCGTGCGTGTCGAACACGAGGGGGTTTCGGTGGTCGAGGTGGCCGTTCAGGGCTTTTCCTGCTTTCGCGATCATGTGCAGCGCACATCGGGGGGATGGCCGCCCGGCTTCGGAGTCGAAGCGGGCAGCGGGGAGCGCGGAGGTACGCGCGACCGAAGAGCCAGGATACTGGACGTGTCGCCCAGCTCCCAATCCGGGCCGCCCGGCCCTCCGCCCGGGCCGTCCGCCTCTCCCGGCCCGCCGCCGTCCGGTCGGCGTCCGGTCAGCGCCCCTGCTCGTACCGGCGGAGCTGGTCCAGGTCGATCATGCTGGTGTCGAAGAGGCTGGTCTCGTCGAGGGCGCCCCCGGCCTGCTCCGGCAGGGCCTGCTGGGGCTGTACGGGCTGCTGCCAGCCCTCGTAGCCCTGGGCGACCGGCATCTGGGCCTGGCCCTGGTCGTACCCCTGCTGCTGATAGGCGGCGTACGGGTCCGGCTGCTGCTGGTAGCCGTAGGCGTCCTGCTGGGGCGCCTGGGGCTGCTCCTGGTAGCCGTAGCTCTCCGCGTAGGACGGCTGGGCCTGGGCGGGGAACTGCTGCGGGGGCTGCTGGTGCGCCGGCGCGGGCTCCGGGGTGGCGAGCTCGGCGAGCCCGGCCCAGTGGTCCTCGTCACTCATGCGCGGGCGGCCGCCCGCCGCGTCCTGGGCGGCCACGTGCGCGCCGAGGTCGTCGGTGGGGATGCGACCGTGCAGCTTCTGCCGGCCGCGGCCGACCGCCTCCAGGGTCTTGGCCAGCACCGCCTCGAAGGCGCCGAACTTGGCGTCGACGTACTCGTCGGCCCGGCGCTGGAGGGTGGCCGGGTCGGTGCTGCGCTCGGGGGCCTCGGCGAAGTCGGGGTCCTCGTAGCCCTGCTCGTCGAAGGGGGTGCCGCGGCCGAGGAGCTTCTCGCGGCCCCGGTCCACGGAGCCGATGGTCTTGGTGAGGACGACCTCGAAGTTGGCGAGCTTGCTGTCGACGTACTCGTCGGCCTCGGCGCGGACCTCGGCGGCCTCCCGGCGGGCCTCCTCCAGGATGCGGTCGGCCTCGCCCTGGGACTGCCGGGCGATCTCGGTCCCGGCGATCAGCGAGGTGCGCTCGGCGCGGGCGGCCTCGATGATCCGCTCGGCCTCCTGGCGGGCCTGCTCGGCCAGCTGCTCCCGGCCGCCGATGAGCTCCTGGGCGTGGGCGAGCGAGCCGGGCAGCGCGTCGCGCACCTCTTCGAGCATCGCCAGCAGGTCGGCGCGGTTGACCACGCACGAAGCCGACATGGGCATCGACCGGGCGTTCCCGACGACTTCGACGATCTCGTCGAGCTTCTTCTGCACGTCCACCGTGTGCTCGCCACTCTCTACAGCCGATTGGAGACGGACGGGACGACTGTACGGCCAGTCGGCGCCCGCCCGACACCTGCTGACGGCTCGTCAGCTCATCGGTCCCGGGCGAGGCGCTCGGTGAGGGCCTCCTGGACCACCGGCGGGAGCAGGTGGGAGACGTCGCCGCCCCAGGTGGCGACTTCCTTGACCAGGGAGGACGAGAGGAAGCTGTAGGTGGGATTGGTCGGCACGAAGAGTGTCTCGACGCCGGACAGGCCATTGTTCATCTGGGCCATCTGGAGCTCGTAGTCGAAGTCGCTGACGGCCCGCAGGCCCTTCACGATCGCCGGGATCTCGCGCTGCTTGCAGAAGTCGACCAGGAGGCCGTGGAAGGCCTCGACCCGGACGTTGCCGAACTCCGCGGTGACCTGCTCGATCAGGTCGATCCGCTCGTCGACGGCGAACAGGCCCTTCTTGGACTGGTTGATCATCACCGCGACATGTACGACGTCGTACAGCTTCGAGGCACGGCCGATGATGTCGAGGTGTCCGTTGGTGATGGGGTCGAACGACCCCGGACAGACGGCGCGGCGCAATGTGATTCCCTCCCTCTCCGGTCCGGTCATCGTGCGTCTTCGCACGTAGAGGCGGCGCGACCGTACCAAAGCGTGCCTTCGCCGTAGCGCCGGGCCCGCAGGGGTTCGAATCCATGCGGCCAGCCGAATTCTCCGCCTCTGGTGCTGCGTTCCACGGTGACGAGGGCATCGCCGGTGAGCCACCCCTGAGCACGGAGTGTGACCAGTATCTCGCCAAGATCGTCGTCGGTGACGGCGTACGGCGGGTCCAGGAAGACCACGTCGTACGGTTCGGCCGGTGCCGGTCCCGTCACGATCTGTTCCGCTTTGCCGGTGCGGACCTCGGCGCCGGGCAGGCCGAGCGTGCGGACGTTGTCGCGGACGGTCCGCACGGCCCTGGCGTCGGCCTCGACGAGCAGGGCGTGGGCCGCGCCGCGGGAGAGCGCCTCCAGGCCGACGGCACCGGAGCCCGCGTACAGGTCGGCGATCCGGATGCCCTCCAGGGTGCCGAGCAGGGCTTCCCAGGTGGAGAAGAGGCCCTCGCGCGCCCGGTCGGAGGTGGGGCGGGTGCCGGTGCCGGGCGGCACGGCCAGGCGGCGTCCGCCGGCCGAGCCGGCGATCACGCGGGTCATGGGTGTCTGGTCCTCGGTTCGTGGGCGGCCCGCGGGGTGCCGCGGCGCCGTGCCACCACGATATGGCGTGGCGGCCGGTCGGGCCCGCCCACCCGTCCCGCCGGGCGTCAGCCCTTGTCGAGGTACTGCTCGCGCTCCTTGTCCAGCAGGGCGTCCAGCGCCGTGCGCAGTTCGGGCAGGCCGGCCAGCTCCGGATCGGCGGCGACGGTCGCGACCGCCTCCTCGCGGGCGGCGGCGATGACCTCCTCGTCGTCGATGACGGTGAGCATCCGCAGCGAGGAGCGGACCCCGGACTGGGCCTGGCCGAGGACATCGCCCTCGCGGCGCTGCTCGAGGTCGATCCGGGAGAGCTCGAAGCCGTCGAGCGTGGCGGCGACGGCGGAGAGCCGGGCGCGGGCCGGGGACGCCTCGTGGGCCTCGGTCACCAGCAGGCAGAGCCCGGGGGCGGAGCCGCGGCCGACCCGGCCGCGCAGCTGGTGCAGCTGGGAGACCCCGAAGCGGTCGGCGTCCATGATCACCATGGCGGTGGCGTTGGGGACGTTGACCCCGACCTCGATGACGGTGGTGGCGACCAGGACGTCGACCCCGCCCGCGGCGAAGCGGCGCATCACGTCGTCCTTGTCCTCCGGGTTCATCCTGCCGTGCAGGACCTCGACGCGGAGTCCGGCCAGCGGGCCCTTGGCGAGCTGTTCGGCGATCTCCAGCACGGCCAGCGGGGGACGCTTCTCGCCCTCGTCCTCGGCGGCCTGCTTCGGCTTCTTCCTCCCCGCCGTCTCGTCCTCGGCGTCGTCGCCGATGCGGGGGCAGACCACGTACGCCTGGTGTCCGCCCTCGACCTCCTCGCGCACCCGCTCCCAGGCCCGGGCGAGGAAATGCGGCTTGTCCTTGGCGGGGACCACATGGCTCGCGATCGGCGAGCGGCCCGCCGGGAGCTGGTCCAGGACGGAGGTCTCCAGGTCGCCGAAGACGGTCATGGCGACCGTACGGGGAATGGGGGTGGCGGTCATGACCAGCAGGTGCGGCGGCTGTTTGCCCTTGGAACGCAGGGCGTCGCGCTGCTCCACGCCGAAGCGGTGCTGCTCGTCGACGACGACCAGGCCCAGGTCGTGGAACTTCACCTTGTCCTCGATCAGGGCGTGGGTGCCGATCACGATCCCGGCCTCGCCGGTGACCAGGTCGAGCAGGGCCCGGCGGCGGGCGGCGGTGCCCATCGAGCCGGTGAGCAGCACCACCTTCGTACCCTGTTCGCTGCCGCCGAGCAGTCCGCCCTCGGCCAGCTCCCCCATCATCTCCGTGATGGACCGGTGGTGCTGCTGGGCGAGCACCTCGGTGGGCGCGAGCATGGCGGCCTGTCCGCCCGCGTCGACGACGCCGAGCATGGCGCGCAGGGCGACCATGGTCTTGCCGGAGCCGACCTCGCCCTGCAGGAGCCGGTGCATCGGGTGCTCGGTCGCGAGGTCGCCGAAGATCTCTCCGGAGACCTTCTGCTGCCCCTCGGTGAGGGTGAAGGGCAGTTTGGCGTCGAAGGCGTCGAGCAGTCCGCCCGGGGCGGGCCTGCGGGGCGCCGCCGGAAGCTGGGTGTCGGCGTATCTGCGGCGGGCCAGCGCGACCTGGAGGACGAAGGCCTCGTCCCATTTGAGCCGGTCCCTGGCCTGCGCGATGTCCGCCTTGGTCTGCGGACGGTGCACCCTGAGCAGTGCCTCGGGCAGCGAGGTGAGGCCGCGGCCCTCGCGCAGCCCCGGCGGCAGCGGGTCGACTGCCTCCTGGGCGCTCGGCAGCACCGTGTCGACCGCCTTGGCGATCCGCCACGAGTCGATCTGCTTGCAGGCGGGGTAGATCGGCAGCAGCCGCCCGGCGAAGGCGTCCACCGCCTCGCTGTCCCCGTCCCCCTCGGCGTCGAGCAGCTGGTACGTGGGGTGGGCCAGCTGCATCTTCCGGTTGAAGACGGAGACCTTGCCCGCGAACATCGCCCGTCTGCCGGGCAGCAGCTCCTTGTGCGGCTTGTGGACGCCGTGCCCGAAGAAGACCAGCTGGAGGCGGCCGTGGCCGTCGGTGAGGGTCACTTCGAGGCGCCTGCCGCGGCCGTTGTTGAACGTCAGGACCCGGGCCTCGGCGACCTGCGCGACCACCGTCACGTGCTCGTCCAGCGGAAGGTCGGACAGGGCCGTGAGCCGGCCGCGCTCCTCGTACCGCCGCGGGTAGTGATGGAGCAGATCACCGACCGTGTGCAGGTCGAGGTGTTCGGCCATCACCTTGGCGGTGGCGCCGCCGAGCAGCTTCTTGAGGGGTTCGTCGAACGCAGACACGCGGTCCATTGCACACCACATCACTGACAACCGTCCGGCCGCCACCACCCGGAACCCGGGAATCCCCTGGTCACCACCGTCGCCGCACCGCTAAGGTCGGCTCCCACACCTCCGGCTCGCGGTCCCCGCGCACGGGATCGCCCGACCCGCGCTGTCGCAAGTACCCCCCACCGGCGCTGCGACGATGGCATCCGAGACCTCAGCGAACTCCGCGTCCCCCGAAAACTCCGACCGGTCGGAGCAGTCCGACTTCCCCGCCGGCCGCTCGCCGCACACCTTCCAGGTGGACCTGCGGGGACTGGTCGACCTCCTCTCCCACCATCTCTACTCCTCTCCCCGCGTCTACCTGCGCGAACTGCTCCAGAACGCCGTGGACGCGATCACGGCCCGCCGCGCCGAGCAGCACGACCCGCCCGCCCGGATACGGCTGTACGCGGACGGCGGGCGGCTGCGGATCGAGGACAGCGGGATCGGCCTGACCGAGGCCGATGTGCACGGCCTGCTCGCCACGATCGGCCGCAGCTCCAAACGCGACGGAGAGGCGGGTATCGCCTCGGCGCGCGCCGACTTCCTCGGCCGGTTCGGGATCGGGCTGCTGGCCTGTTTCGTCGTCGCGGCCGAGATCCGGGTGGTGAGCCGTTCGGCGCGTACGCCGGGCGCGTCGCCCGTGGAGTGGTGTGCCCGCGACGACGGCTCGTACACCGTCCGGACGCTGCCTAACGACGCGCGGCCGGAGCCGGGCACCACCGTGCACCTGACCGCGCGGCCCGGCAGCGGGGAGTGGCTCGCCGAGGAGCGGGTGCTCGCCCTGGCCCGCGACTTCGGCTCGCTGCTGCCGTACGACGTACGGGTGGGCGAGGTGCCGGTCACCGATCTGCCGGCGCCGTGGGACCGCCCCTACCCGGGCCCGGCCGCCCGCCGGGTGGCGCTGGCCCGCCACTGCCACGAGCTGTTCGGCTTCACCCCGCTGGACGCGATCGGGCTGGACCTGCCGCTCGCCGGGGTCCGCGGCGTCGCCTACGTACTGCCGTCCGCCGTGAGCCCGGCGCAGCGGGCCGGTCACCGGGTGCACCTGAAGGGGATGCTGCTGACCGACCGGGCCGACGAGCTGCTGCCCGACTGGGCGTTCTTCGTCCGCTGTGTCGTGGACACGGACAGCCTGCGCCCCACCGCCTCGCGGGAGTCGCTGTACGCGGACGAGACCCTGGCCGCCGTCCGGGAGGCGCTCGGCGAGCGGATCAGGCAGTGGCTGACCGGCCTGGCCGCGGGCGATCCGGAGCGGCTCGGGGAGTTCCTGGCCGTGCACCACCTGGGGGTGAAGTCGCTCGCCCGGCACGACGGGGCGATGCTGCGCACGATGCTGCCGTGGCTGCCGTTCGAGACGACGGACGGGCGGCTGTCGCTGGAGGAGTTCGCCCGGCGCCACCCGGTGGTGCACTTCACCCGGACCGTGGAGGAGTTCCGGCAGGTCGCGCCGATCGCCTCCGCGCAGGGCATCGGGGTGGTCAACGGCGGCTACACGTACGACGCCGAGCTGGTCGAGCGGCTGCCCGGGGCCCGCCCCGGGGCGGTGGTCGCGGAGCTGGACGCCGACACCGTCACCGCGCACCTGGACTCCGTGGACCCGGAGCAGGAGCTGGCGCTGGGCGCGTTCCTCGCCGCGGCCCGGGCCCGGCTGGACCCGCTGGGCTGCGACGTGGCGCTGCGCGCCTTCCATCCGCTGACCGTGCCCGCGCTCCACCTCGACGACCGTTCGGCCCGCCACGAGCGGGCCCGGACGGAGGCCGAGGGGCAGGCCGACGAGTTGTGGGCGGGCATCCTCGGCTCACTGCGGGGCAGTGCGCCGCGCGCCCGGCTGGTGCTGAACCATCTCAACCCGCTGGTCCGCAGAATCGGTTCGCTCGGCTCCGCGGAACTGGCCGGGACGGCGACGGAGGCACTGTACGGGCAGGCGCTGCTGATGGCGCAGCGCCCGCTGCGCCCGGCCGACTCGGCGCTGCTGAACCGGGCGTTCCTCGGCCTGCTGGAGTGGGCCGCACCTCCCGTACCGCCAGGACACTCCCCTTCGGACCCCCAGGAGGACGGCCGATGAGCGCCGACGTCAGTGCGATCCGCCGGGCCATGGCGGAGAACGGCCGCGAGCCGGAGGGACCTGCGCGCAACGCCCGCGCGGAGCGGCTGCTCGCCGAGGCCGAGTCGTCCGGGGAGGCGGCGTTGTTGGTCGAGGCGCTCGTCCATCAGCTGGAGGTCTACAACTACAGCTCCGAGCGGGACAAGATGTTCGTGCCCTTCGCGCGGCTGCTGCGCCTGTGGGACGAACGGCCCGGCGACTTCGACGAGTTCACGGCGTACCGGCTGTTCTGGATGTTCAAGTGGGTCTCCGGCTCCCTGGTCGACCAGCCGCACATCCCGCTCGCCGCCATCGAGAAGTGGCAGGGCGAGATGGAGCGCCGCTACCGGCTGGCGGGCCACTCGGAGCGGGCCGTGCGCCAGGGCGAGCTGGAGATCGCGCGGCATCTGGGCGATCTGCCGCGCGCCGAGCGGGCGTACGCGGCCTGGCGCGCCGCCGACCGCGACCGGATGGCCAACTGTCACGCCTGCGAGCTGCACGACCAGGGCGACTGGCTGGCCGAGCGCGGCCGGGACGCCGAGGCGCTGGAGGTCTGGGCACCGGTGCTGAACGGTGAGCACACCTGCGCCCACGAGCCGCACGCGGTGCTGGCGGCCTCGCTGCTGCCGCTGCTGCGCACCGGCCGGCCCGAAGCGGCCCGCGCCCATCATCTGCGCGGGTACCGGATGGTCCGGCCGATGGAGAGCATGCGCGGCTCGACGGCCCGGCACATCGAGTTCTGCGCCCTGACCGGCAACGAGGCGCGAGCCCTGGAGATCCTCGCGGAACGGCCCTCGTACTTCACCGACAGCGGGAACCCCGCGAGCCTGATGGAGTATCTGGCGGTCACGGCGCTGCTGATGGACCGGCTGACCGCGCTGGGCCACGGCGGGCAGCCGGTGCCGGGCCCCGCCGGGACCGGGTGGACGGCCGCCGCGCTGGCCGCCCACGCCCGCGCCGGGGCGCTGGAGCTGGCCGCCCGGTTCGACGAGCGCAACGGCACCGGACGGGTGGGCACCCTGGTGCGCGAGCGCCTGGAGCTGCGGCCGCTGGTGGACCGGCTGCCGCTCGGGGTACGGGCCGGGCGGCCGGCTGCCCCGGCCCGGGTCCCGGAACCCGCCGCCCCGGCACCGGAGCCGGCGTCCGTGGACCTGGCCGCGCTGCTGGCCGAGGCGCGCCGCCTCTCCGATGCCCAGCACCCCGGGGCCGGGGCCGCCTGGGCGGCCGTCTCCCGGGCCGGGGAGACGGGCGGGGCCGGGCTGTCGGACCACGACCGGGCGTGCGTCGAGGACCACCGGGCGATGTACGGCGCGCTGGAGCCCGCCGGGGCGGCCGAGGCCTTCGAGACCGCCGCCCGTCTCTACGCCGCGGCGGACGATCCGGGCGAGGCCGCCGCCGCGGCGGGCCGGGCCGGGTACGCCCGCGCGCTGGAGCCCGGCGGGGCGGACGGGGCGCTGGCTTCGGTCACCCCGGTCCTGGAGCGGGTCCTGGCGCTGCACGCCGAGGGGGCGGCCACCGCCCGCCAGGCGAGCGCGGTACTGGTGTGCCGGGCGCGGATCCTGGGCCGGGCGGTGGAGGACGCCGCGGACGAGACGGCCGCCGGGCAGGCGCTCACCGCGCTCGAACAGGGGGCGCGGGCGCTCCTCGCGTTCGCCGAACCGCTGCGCGGCGAGGCCGGGGTGGCCACCCGGATCGCGGAGGGGCTGGAACTGCTGGGCGACGTCGCGGCGTTCCGGGGCGATGCGCACGGCGCGCTGGAGCGGTACGAGCGGGCCGCCGCGGAGACCGGTGCGGCGGGGCTGCCCTGGTACGGGGTGGAGTGCCTGGCCAAGGCCGCCGGGCTCGCCGCCCAGCTGGAGGAGTACGAGCGGGCCGAGGCCGCGGCGCGGGCCGCGCTGGAGCACGGGGCGCCGTTCGTCCCGGCGCGCGGCCGGGCCCGGCTGCATCTGCGGCTCGCCGAGATCCTCGCCGCGGGCGGGCAGTTCACCGAGGCGGCTGAGCAGGCGCTGGACGCCGCGCACTGGGCGGACGAGTCGGGCGAGAGCGCCACGCTCGGGGCCCACGCCCGGCATCTGCTGGGCGGCTGGCTGCTGCGGCTGGACCGGGCGGCGGAGGCGGCGGCGGTGCTGGAGGCGGTGCTGCCCGACCTCACCGCCGAGGAGCACGGCGAGGGCGCGGTGGTGCAGACGCGGTGGTGGCTGGGCGAGGCGCTGACCGCGCTGCGCGAGCCCCGGGAGGCCGCCGCGCACTGGCTGCGGGCGGCGGACATCGCCCGTGGCTGGCCCGACCAGCGTGATCACGCGATGCTGGCGAACCTGGCCGCGCAGGCGCTGTACCGGGCCGGTCTCGACGCGGAGGCGGAGCTGGCGTACGCCCGTGCCGGGGAGCTGTGGCGGGGGCTCGGCGATGTCCCGGCGCTGGTACGGACCCTGCGGGTGCGGGCCTGGATCGCGGTCCGGGAGGGGCGGCCGGGCCCGGCGGCGGCGCGGGCGTTCATGGCGGAGGCGGTGCGGGAGTGCGAGGCTGCGCTGGTCCGAGGGGCGGCCGGGGAGGCGCCCCGGCTCCTCGCCGAACTCGCGGACACCCACCGCCAGACCGGTGAGCTGATCGCCCACGCCTGCCCGGGCGAGCCGGGCGAGGCCCCGGAGTACGAGGAAGCCCTCGGGTACGTGGACCGGGCGGTCGCCCTCTACGCGGAGGCCGGCGACGGTTTCGACCCGCTGCGTACCTCCGCCGAGCTGGTGGCCGGCTGGCTGGAGGCCGACCTGGGCCGCCCGGACGCGGCCCGGGAGCGGGCCCGCCGCGTCCTGGGGATCCACAGCGGCGGGGCCCCGGACGGGACCGGCGAGGAACGCCGTGCGGAGGCCGAGGCCCTGCTGCGCTACGCGGACCGCGCGTAGGACCGGCCGCCGGACCCCCGCCGTCGCCCACGGCGTGACCGGGCGGCGGGCGCCGCACGCCTACCCGGATGTACGAGGGCGCCACCGCAGGCCGGGGGCCTCCCCGGCACGGGCCGGACCAGGAGCCACCGGGCCCGCTCCGGCCCGCGCACCACGGCCCTCGCCGCGCGGGCGGGACGGTCCGGGAGCGCGGGGCGTCGCCGGGCGCCAGGCGGCCCGGCGGGCGGGGGAAGTACCGCCCGTCACCGGGCGCGAGGCGGCCCGCCGGGCGGGGCAAGTACCGCCCGTCACCGGGCGCCAGGCGGCCCGGCGGACGGGGCAAGTACCGCCCGTCACCGGGCGCGAGGCGGTCCGCCGGGCGGCCCCGGACCCGTCACTCGACCCCGATGAGCAGCGGCGCGCTCCGGCGGCCGCCCCGGTAGACCATGGTGTCCACCGCCAGATACCCCTCGCGCACGTGCTCCTCCAGCGCGTCCGCGAGGGAGCCGGGGACGTCCTCGCCCAGCACCAGGGTGACCAGTTCGCCGCCCGCAGCCAGCATCCGGTCCAGCACGTCGCGGGCGGTCTGCGCCACGTCCTTGCCGATGACCGCGACATCGCCGTCGATCAGGCCGAGCACGTCCCCGGCCTGGCAGATGCCCGCCATGGTCCAGGACTGCCGTTCGGCGACGGCGAGTTCGGCGTAGCGGGTGGCTCCGGCGGCCGCGGTCATCGCCACCACGTCCTCGTCGAAGCTGCGGCCGGGTTCGTGGACGGCGAGGGCCGCGATGCCCTGGACGGCCGCCCGGGTGGGGACGAGGGCGACCCTGACCCCTTCCGCGCGGGCCTGCTCGGCGGCCGCGGCGGCGGTGTGGCGCAGCTCGGCGTCGTTGGGCAGCAGGACCACCTCGCGGGCGTGCGCCCGGCGGATCGCGTCGACCAGTTCGCCGCTGGCCGGGGGCTCGCCGGGGCGGGCCAGGACGGTCGTGGCCCCGGCCTCCTCGCACAGCCCGCGCAGCCCTTCGCCGGGGACGACCGCGACGACGGCGCGCTGCACGGGCTCGGTCGCGGGGTGTACCCGGTCCGCGCCGAAGTGGGTGATCCGGATGCGGTACGGGCGTCCCGCCTCGACCCCGGCCTCCACGGCCGCGCCCGCGTCGTCGACGTGCACATGGACGTTCCACAGCCCGTCGCCGCCCACCACCACGAGCGAGTCGCCGAGTCCGTCGAGCCGGTCCCGCAGCCGGTCCACCGCCTCGTCCGACGCCTCCAGCAGGTAGATCACCTCGAAGGCGGGCCCGCCCGCCGCCGCGCAGTCGTCCGGCACCGGCCGGGCGGGCACCGGAAGGGCGGCCACCGCCCCCCGGACCGGTGCGGGCGCCCGCCCGCCGACCGCCTCGACGAGCGCCCCGAGCACCGCCACCAGTCCGCGCCCCCCGGCGTCCACGACGCCCGCCCGGCCGAGGACGGCGAGCTGTGCGGGGGTGGCCTCCAGGGCGTCGCACGCCCCGTCGTACGCGGCGCGGGCGACCTCGGCGGTCCGGGCGCCGTCCCCGGTGTGCGCGGCGGCTTCGGCGGCCGCGGCGGCGACGGTCAGCACGGTGCCCTCGACGGGGTGGGCGACGGCCTGCCGGGCCGCGGCCGCGGCGACCGCGAGGGCCCGGCGCAGGTGGCCGGCGTCGTGGCCGAGGGCCAGCTCACCGGCCATCCCGCGCAGCAGCTGGGCCAGGATCGTGCCGGAGTTGCCGCGGGCGCCGATCAGGGCGCCGTGCGCCATGGCCCGTACCGCGTCGGCGGTGTCGGGGGCACTCGCGCCGGTCTCGTGGGCGGCGAAGACCGCTTCGACGGCCCCGGCGGCGGATTCCAGGGTGAGGTAGAGATTCGTCCCGGTGTCGCCGTCGGCGACCGGGTACACGTTGATCGCGTCGATCGCCTCGCGTTCCCGGCCCAGCGCGTCCAGCGCCAGTGAGCACCAGGTACGCACCGCGACGGCGTCCATGTCGTCGGCGGTCTGCGGCACCGGTCGGCCCTCCTCTGGTGCGGCCGTGGGCGGCCGGCTGGATGGCAGCGTAGCCCCGGGCTCCGGAGCCGGCGGGGACAGGGGGCGGGAGGGGACCGGTGGAACCCGTGGTAGTTTCGTTCTGTCGAAGCGGTCGTTGTATGCTGCTTCGGTTGCCCGATGAAAGTCGGGCCATCCCTCCGGTACCGCCACTTCAGTCACCTGATTCCGGCGCGCCGGATTTCACTGTAAGTGCATCTGAAGTCTTTGGAGTGACCCGTGGCTGCCAACTGCGACGTCTGCGGCAAGGGGCCGGGCTTCGGCAACAACATTTCGCACTCGCACCGCCGTACGTCCCGTCGCTGGAACCCCAACATCCAGCGCGTGCGTGCCGTGGTCGGTCGGACGCCGAAGCGGCTCAACGTCTGCACCTCGTGCATCAAGGCCGGTAAGGTCGCGCGCTGACGTTCCCGTCGTAGCGCAGCCTTCCGGTTGCCCAAAAAGCCGGTCCACCTCGGTGGACCGGCTTTTTGCTGTGCTCCCGCCCCGTCCTTCCGGTCCGCTCAGCCGGTGCGGAGGCGCCAGCCGTGGTCGACCGGGCCGATCCCGGCGCCGAGCGGGAATCCCGCCGCGATCGCCCCGGTGACGTAGCTCTTCGCGTTCCGCACCGCCGCCGGTACGTCCTCTCCCAGGGCCAGTCCGCAGGCGATCGCGGAGGCGAGGGTGCAGCCGGTGCCGTGGGTGTGGCGGTTGTCGTGCCGGGCGGCGGGCAGCCAGTGCTCCTCGGTGCCGTCGGTCAGCAGGTCGACGGGGTCGCCGGGCAGATGTCCGCCCTTGACGACGACCCAGCGCGGGCCGAATTCCAGCAGGGCGCCGGCGGCCCGGCGCATTCCGGGTCCGTCCGTCACGCGGATGCCGGTGAGTTGCGCCACTTCGTCCAGGTTGGGGGTGGCGACGGTGGCGGCCGGCAGCAGTCTCGTCCGTACGGAATCAAGGGCCTCGGCGGCGAGCAGCGGGTCGCCGTGCTTGGAGACGCCGACCGGGTCGACGACGGCCGGGGCGCCGGTGCCGGCGAGCAGTTCGGCCACCGTCTCCACCAGGAGGGCGGAGGAGAGCATCCCGGTCTTGACCGCCTGCACCCCGATGTCGTCCACCACGCTGCGGTACTGGGCGCGCACCGCCTCGGCGGGCAGCTCCCAGGCACCCTGAACCCCCAGGGAGTTCTGGGCGGTGACGGCGGTCAGCACGCTCATCCCGTGCACGCCGTGGGCGAGCATCGTCTTCAGGTCGGCCTGGATGCCCGCACCGCCGCCGGAGTCCGATCCGGCGACGGTGAGCACACGGGCGGGTACGGCGGGAGGTACGGGTATCGGCATACGCCGCAATCTACTGGGCGTCCTCGATGTCGCCGAAGTGGTCCCAGCCCTTGCTGGTCCACGGCGCCCCGTCGACCGTGACCTGCGGCAGCACGGAGGGGTTGAGGACCTCGCCGATCACCTTCCAGCGGGCGGGCAGCTTCACGTCCGGCGGGAAGGTGGCCACGATCGCGTGGTCCTCTCCCCCGGTCAGCACCCACTGGAGCGGGTCGACGCCGACGGCCTGCCCGATGTCGGACATCTGTGAGGGGATGTCGATGAGCCCGGCCCGCAGATCGATCCGGACCTTGCTGGCCTCGGCGATGTGCCCGAGGTCGGCGACGAGCCCGTCGCTCACGTCCGTCATGGCGGTGGCGCCGAGCCCGGCGGCCGCGGGGCCCGCGTGGTAGGGCGGCTCGGGGCGGCGGTGGGCCTCGACGAAGGCGCGGGGCGAGCGGAAGCCGCGGGAGAGGACCGCGTATCCGGCGGCGGACCAGCCGAGCCAGCCGGTGACGGCGACGACGTCGCCGGGCTGGGCCCCGGACCGGGTGACCGGCTCATGGTTGCGCAGGTCGCCCAGGGCGGTGATCGAGACGGTGATGGTGTCGCCCCGTACGACGTCCCCGCCGACCACGGCCGCGCCCGCGACCTGGCACTCGTCACGGATGCCGTCCATCAGTTCACCGGCCCAGGTGACCGGGAGTTCGGCCGGGACGACCAGACCGAGGAGCAGCGCGGTGGGCACCGCGCCCATGGCGGCGATGTCGGCGAGGTTCTGGGCGGCGGCCTTGCGGCCGACGTCGTACGCGGTCGACCAGTCGCGGCGGAAGTGCCGCCCCTCCAAAAGGATGTCCGTACTGGCCACGACCCTGCGGTCGGGAGCGGTCACGACCGCGGCGTCGTCGCCGGGGCCGAGCCGTACCGCCGGAGTGGTGGTGAGCCGGGACGTGAGCTCCCTGATGAGCCCGAACTCCCCCAACTCGCCCACGGTTCCCTTCACCGAGTCTCACCTCTCATCTGTCGCGCCGGACACTCGTCCGGGCTGCTTCGGCGGACGGGTTCCCGGGGTCCGGACCGGCCGCCGCGGCGGGGAGCAGTCCGCTCCGCCGGCCCTCGCCGTCCCGTCCCCTTCCGGACCGCTGCGCTCGCGGTCGCGGGCCGTCCCTGCTGTCGGTAGTGTCAAAAGACACGTCAACCTGTGTCTGGTGCGCGCCACGCGGTGGGTGTCAACGGCCCCCGGGTCTCCCCGTGGCACGCGGTGACGCGATACCGTGGCGTCCCTTTCTCCCCCGCATGATCCTCGTGGCCGCCCTGGAGGTTCCGTGGTACAGGCGTACATCCTTATTCAGACCGAGGTGGGCAAGGCGTCGACCGTCGCCGAGACCATCTCCCGAGTTCCGGGAGTGATCCAGGCAGAGGACGTGACCGGCCCGTACGACGTGATCGTGCGCGCGAAGGCCGACACCGTCGACGAGCTGGGCCGCATGGTGGTCGCCAAGGTCCAGCAGGTGGAAGGCATCACCCGAACCCTGACCTGCCCGGTCGTCCATCTGTAGTCCCCGTCTAGGCTGGGCCGGTGACCTCATCGCGCCGATTCCGCCACTCCGTGTTCCCCGGCCTGGCCGTGGCCGCTTCACTGCTGGCCGCGACAGGCTGTTCCTCGACGGACGCCGCGGTGTCGATCACGGTTCCCACTCCGTCCCCGCAAGCCGCGGCGTACTGCCGCGCGCTGCACGGGGAGCTGCCGGGGACCGTTGCCGGACTCGGCCGCGGCGACTCCGGACCCGAGTCCGAACTGACCGCCGAATGGGGGGACGGGGAGATCGTACTGCGCTGCGGTGTCCCCCGGCCCGCGAAGATGGACGACCCCATGGCGAAGGGCACCGAGGCGAACGGCGTCAACTGGCTGCTGGAGCAGCCCGAGGACGCCGGTCCGCGGTTCACCACGACGTACCGCAAGGCGTACGTGGAGGTGACGCTCTCGGCGGCGTACGCCCATGACGCGAGCCCGCTGGCGGCGTTCGGCCCCGCCATCAGCAAGACGGTGCCGGGGCTCTAGGTCCTGTCTTCGAACGGCCGGACGACCCCGGTCCGAGGACAGGACCCGGGTCCGCCGGACACGGGTCCGGGGGTGCCCCGCCACGACCGGCGGGACACCCCCGGACCTGGGTCAGCGCAGGCCGGTCGGGCGGCGCAGCGCGGCCTGGATCAGCCGGTCCACCAGCTCCGGGTAGCTCACACCGCTCTCCTGCCACATCCGCGGGTACATGGAGATCGGGGTGAAACCCGGCAGGGTGTTGATCTCGTTGATCACGAACGTGCCGTCCTCGGTGAGGAAGAAGTCGGCGCGGACCAGCCCCTCGCAGGAGGTGGCCTCGAAGGCCTCGACCGCCAGGCGCTGGACCTCGGCGGTCTGTTCCCCGGTGAGCGGGGCGGGCACGATCCCGGAAGCGGAGTCGATGTACTTGGCCTCGAAGTCGTAGAAGTCGTGCGAGGTCACCGGCGGGATCTCGGCGGGCACGCTGGCGCGCGGCCCGTCCTCGAACTCCAGCACCCCGCACTCGATCTCGCGGCCCCGCAGCAGCGACTCGACCAGGAACTTGGGGTCGTGGCGGCGGGCCTCCTCGATCGCCTCGTCGAGCCCGGACAGATCGTCGACCTTGGTGATGCCGATCGACGAACCGGCCCGCGCGGGCTTGATGAAGAGCGGCCAGCCGTGCTCGCCGGCGAAGTCCACGATCCGCTTGCGGGCACCGGAGGGGTCGTTGTCCCATTCGCGGGGGCGGACCACCAGGTACGGGCCGACCGGCAGCCCGAAGGAGGTGAAGACCCGCTTCATGTACTCCTTGTCCTGGCCGACGGCCGAGGCGAGCACCCCGGCGCCGACGTAGGGCACTCCGGAGAGCTCCAGCAGCCCCTGGAGCGTGCCGTCCTCGCCGTACGGGCCGTGCAGCACGGGGAAGACGACGTCGACCTCGCCGAGCGCCTTGGGGACCGCGCCGGGCTCGGTGTACGTCACTTCGCGGCTGGCGGGGTCGGCGGAGAGCGCGACGGTGCCATCGGCGGATTCGGCCAGCTGGGACACGTCCGGCATCCGCCGGTCCGTGATGGCCATGCGTTCGGGTTCGTCGGCGGTGAGCGCCCAGCGTCCGTCGGCCGTGATGCCGATCGGCAGGACGTCGTACGCGGTCCGGTCGATGGCGTTCAGGACGGCGCCGGCCGTGACGACCGAGATGCCGTGTTCGGAACTGCGGCCGCCGAACACGACGGCCACGCGCGGCTTGCGGAGCTGCTGCTGCTCCGGGCTCTGGGGGAGGTTCTCGCTGCTCATATCGCGTTGAGCGTACCTGCTGGTACTCCGCCCGTCAGCGTGGCCGGGTCCGGTCGCGGCGGTGAGGGCGGACGTTCACCGCGGTGGCCGGACCCGGTCCGTTTCAGCGCCGCTCGGGCTTGGCGCTGCGCGACATCAGCTCACCCAGCGCGACCATCGGCGGCTTGCCCTCGTGGACGATCCCGACGACCGTCTCGGTGATCGGCATGTCGACGCCGTGCCGCCGTGCCAGATCGAGCACCGACTGGCAGGACTTGACGCCCTCGGCCGTCTGCCTGGTCACGGCGATGGTCTCCTGGAGCGTCATGCCCTTGCCCAGGTTGGTGCCGAAGGTGTGGTTGCGCGAGAGCGGCGAGGAGCAGGTCGCCACCAGGTCGCCCAGGCCCGCGAGTCCGGAGAAGGTCAGCGGGTCGGCGCCCATGGCGAGGCCGAGCCGGGTCGTCTCGGCGAGGCCCCGGGTGATGAGCGAGCCCTTCGCGTTGTCGCCGAGGCCCATGCCGTCCGCGATGCCGACCGCCAGACCGATCACGTTCTTCACCGCGCCGCCGAGTTCGCAGCCGACCACGTCGGTGTTGGTGTAGGGACGGAAGTAGGAGGTGTGGCAGGCGGCCTGGAGGCGCCGGGCCACGGCCTCGTCCTGGCAGGCGACGACGGCCGCGGCGGGGCGGCGTTCGGCGACCTCCCTGGCGAGGTTGGGGCCGGTGATGACGGCGATCCGGTCCGCGGAGATCCCGGCGACCTCCTCGATGACCTCGCTCATCCGCTTCGCGGTGCCGAGTTCGACGCCCTTCATCATGGAGACGAGCACGGTGTCGGGGGCGATGTGCCGGGACCACTCGGCGAGGTTGGCGCGCAGCGTCTGCGAGGGCACCACGAACACGACGAAGTCGGCGCCGTCCAGCGCCTCGACGGCGTCCGTGGTGGCCCGGACCGAGGCGGGGAGCTCGATTCCCGGCAGGTAGTCCGGGTTGGTCCGGGTCGTGTTGACGGCCTCGGCGAGCCCGGCGCGGCGGCCCCAGAGGGTGACGTCGCAGCCCGCGTCGGCGAGAACCATGCCGAAGGCCGTACCCCAGGAGCCGGTTCCGAAGACGGCGGCCTTCACGGGCTGGGTCACTTGTGTCCCTCTCCTTCGGCCCTGCGTCGCTGCTCCGCACGGGCCTTGCGGTGGTCGTAGGGGTGCTCGGGGGCCTTCTCGCCCCGCACGATCTCCAGTTGTTCGGTGATCGCGGCCATGATGACCTCGGTCGCCTCGCGCAGGACCTCGGGCGTGGGCTCCTCGCCGTAGAACCGGGAGAGGTCCACGGGCGGTCCGGCCTGCACCTGAAGGGTCTTGCGGGGGAACAGCCGGAGCTTGTTCTCCTTCGCGTACGGGGGCATGGCCAGGTTGGCGCCCCACTGTGCGACGGGGATGACCGGGGCCTTCGTCATCAACGCGACACGGGCGGCACCGGTCTTGCCGGCCATCGGCCACATGTCGGGATCGCGGGTGAGCGTGCCCTCGGGGTAGAAAGCGACGCACTCGCCGCGCTCGATGGCGTCGACGGCCGCCCGGAAGGCGTCCAGCGCGTTGGTCGACTCGCGGTACACCGGGATCTGTCCGGTACCGCGCAGCATCATTCCGACAAAGGGGGTCTTGAAAAGGCCGGCCTTGGCGAGGAGCCGTGGCACCCGGCCGGTGTTGTACTGGAAGTGACCGTAGGAAAGCGGGTCCAGATAGGAGTTGTGGTTGACCGCGGTGATGAATCCACCGTCGGCCGGAATGTGTTCCGTCCCTCGCCAGTCACGCTTGAACAGAACCACCAACGGCGGTTTTGTGATGACCGCCGCCAGGCGGTACCAGAAGCCGATTCTGCGGCGGGACACTCGGACACCTTCCTCTAAGGACTTGATCTCTGCCTGGCTACCGACGGTCAAGTCTCGCCCCAGGCCCCTGCTCTGTCGAGAACACCGTACGCCCCGCTCCCGGAACCGACTCCCCGGGTTCGGGACCGGCTCCCCGGGTTCTCGCACCGGCAGGCGAGAATAGGCGGCGACGCGCACCGAGGGGGAGATCGCCACGAACACCGACCCGGCCGGGCCCTGGTCACTGGTCGTCCCGTTGAAGCCCCTGGCGCAGGCCAAGAGCAGGCTGGCGCCCGTGACCGGGCCGGTTCTGCGCCCCCGGCTCGCCCTCGCCCTCGCCCGGGACACCGTGACCGCGGCCCTGTCCTGCCCGGTGGTGCTGGATGTGGTGGTGGTCACGGACGATCCCCGGGCCGGGGCCGCGCTCACCGCGCTCGGTGCGCGGGTGGTCGCCGACGAGCCCGGCCGCGGGCTCAACGCCGCGCTCGCGCACGGCGAGCGGACGGTACGGGCCGGGCGGCCCCGGGCCGCGGTAGCCGCCCTCAACGCCGACCTGCCCGCGCTGCGCCCCGAAGAATTGGCCCGGGTGCTCAATTACTCCGAGGAATTCCCCCGGGCATTTGTGACCGATGCGGCAGGAATCGGGACAACATTTCTTTCGGCCGTGCCGGGAGTGGAATTGCGGCCTGCTTTCGGCGGCCCGTCGCGGGCCCGCCATCTGGACTCCGGGGCGGTGGAAATCGACCTGCCCGGTATCGATTCGGTCCGCCAGGACGTGGACACCGGCGAGGACCTGCGGGCCGCGGTGGCTCTGGGTGTCGGGCCGTACACGGCGGGGCAGTGGGCGGCAATGGCCCCGGACCCCGACCGGCCGGTCATCGCCTAGGCTGGCGCCCATGCAGGCGACCTCGTACACCTACGACCCCGAGACCCGCTGCGGCAGCGTGCTGCTCGACGACGGCACCCCGGTGGACTTCGACGCCCGCGCCTTCGACGCGGGCGGGCTGAGGCTGCTGCGCCCGGGGCAGCGGGTGCGCATCGAGGGCACCGGCGAGGGCGCGGCGCTGCGGATCACCCTGGTGACCCTGCAGACCTTCTGAACGGACGCGCACGAGCCCCGCGCCGCCGCGACCGCGAGGGGCCGCAAGGGGCCGCCCCCGTGGCGGCCCGCCGCACGGACAGCCCGGCCACAGCCCGCGCACAGGTGCCGCGACAGCCCGCGGGCCGGGCTCCCCGAGGGGAGCCCGGCCCGGCGCGTGTGAGAAGCCTTGCGCTGCTCGGCCTCACTTCTTGCGTGCGGTGGCCTTCTTCGCCGTGGTCTTGCGCGCGGTGGTCTTCTTCGCGGGCGCCTTCTTCGCCGTGGCCTTCTTGGCGGGGGCCGTCTTGGCGGCGACGGCCTTCTTCGCGGTCGTGGCCTTCTTCGCCGCCGCGGTGGTCTTCTTCGCCGTGGTCTTCTTGGCGGCCGCGGTGGTGGTGGCCTTCTTCGCCGTCACCTTCTTCGCCACCGTGGTCTTCGCCGCGGTGGTCTTCTTGGCGGTGGCCTTCTTCGCCGTGGCCTTCTTGGCGGTGGCCTTCTTGGCCGCGGCCTTGGCGGTCGTACGGGTGGAAGATCCTCCCGAGAGGCTGCCCTTGGGCGCCTTCTTGACGGCCACGTCGTTCTTGGGGAGCTTCTTCGAGCCGCTCACCAGGTCCTTGAAGCCCTGGCCCGCGCGGAAGCGGGGCACCGAGGTCTTCTTGACCCGCACACGCTCACCCGTCTGCGGGTTGCGGGCGTAACGGGCCGGGCGGTCGACCTTCTCGAACGAGCCGAAGCCGGTGACCGAGACCCGGTCACCCGCGACAACCGCACGGACCATCGCGTCGAGCACCGCGTCGACGGCGTCGGCGGCCTGCTGACGGCCTCCGAGCTTGTCGGCAATCGCTTCTACGAGCTGCGCCTTGTTCACGTCTTCCCCTTCGGAGACATTGCCAGAACGTATGTGTTCAAGCGTTTTCGCACGTTAGGCAGATATATACCGCAAATCAAACACGAAACGGGCTAATCACCCTAGTGCCGCAACGAAGTCGACTGCTGCGCAGTTCCGCAGAGTCAGTCACCTTCGGGGAATCGGCCCTCATCGAGGTCCTTCATCAACCGGTCCAGACGCCTTGCCGCGCCCGGGAGATCGTGCTTAGCCGCGGCCGTGATGGCCAACAGCTTCCGGGAGAGCGCCATCCGTACGCCCTCCGGGACTTGCAGTTCACGCACGACTGTGTGCGCTTCCTTCAATCGGTCGGCGACTTGGCCGTAAAGCTTGAGTTGGCTGTCGCGTTCCATGCACCGATTGTGCCATCTGGGGCGAGTTGTCGCCCGACAGGGTCTCAACAAGCGACTGCGCCCCCTACCAGATGGCAGGGGGCGCAGTCCGGGAAACGTGCTGCTCAGGCTTGAATTGTACGCGGTTTGAAGGTCGGCCTTGCCGCCTCATAAGCCGCGATGTCCGCTTCGTTCTGAAGGGTGAGGCTGATGTCGTCCAGGCCGTTGAGCAGGCGCCAGCGGGAGTTCTCGTCGAGCTCGAAGTCGGCGGTGATGCCCTCGGCACGGACCTGGCGCGCCTCCAGGTCGACGGTGATCCCGGCCGTGGGGTCGGCCTCGGTCAGCGCCCAGAGCGCGTCCACGACCTGCTGGTCCAGGACCACGGTCAGCAGTCCGTTCTTCAGCGAGTTGCCGCGGAAGATGTCGGCGAACCGGGAGGAGATGACGGCCTTGAAGCCGTAGTTCTGCAGAGCCCAGACGGCGTGCTCGCGGGAGGAGCCGGTACCGAAGTCGGGTCCGGCCACCAGGACCGTGGCACCCGCGCGCTCGGGGCGGTTGAGGACGAAGTCCGCGTCCTTGCGCCAGGCCTCGAAGAGTCCGTCCTCGAAGCCGTCCCGGGTGACCTTTTTCAGCCAGTGGGCGGGGATGATCTGGTCGGTGTCCACGTTGCTGCGGCGCAGCGGGACGGCCCGGCCGGTGTGCGTGGTGAAAGCTTCCATGATTCTCAGACTCCGGCGGGCGTACGGGCGTCGGACAGGTCGGCGGGCGAGGCCAGGTGACCCAGCACGGCGGTGGCGGCGGCAACCTGCGGGGAGACCAGGTGCGTGCGGCCGCCCTTGCCCTGGCGGCCCTCGAAGTTGCGGTTCGAGGTGGAGGCGGAGCGCTCGCCGGGGGCCAGCTGGTCGGGGTTCATGCCGAGGCACATCGAGCAGCCGGCGTGCCGCCATTCGGCCCCCGCGGCGGTGAAGACCTTGTCCAGCCCCTCCTCGACGGCCTGCAGCGCGACCCGGACGGAGCCCGGGACGACCAGCATCCGTACGCCGTCGGCGACTTTGCGGCCCTCCAGGACGGCGGCCGCGTTGCGCAGGTCCTCGATCCGGCCGTTGGTGCAGGAGCCTACGAAGACGGTGTCCACGGCGATGTCGCGCAGCGGCTGCCCGGCGGTCAACCCCATGTACTCCAGGGCCTTTTCCGCGGCGTTGCGCTCCGAGGCGTCCTCGTACGAAGCGGGGTCGGGGACGTCGGCGGACAGCGGGGCGCCCTGGCCGGGGTTGGTGCCCCAGGTCACGAACGGGGCCAGCTCCGCGGCGTCGATGACGACCTCGGCGTCGAAGACCGCGTCGTCGTCGGTGCGCAGCGTCCTCCAGTACGCGACGGCGGCGTCCCAGTCCTCGCCCCGCGGGGCGTGGTCGCGGTCCTTCAGGTAGTCGAAGGTGGTCTCGTCCGGGGCGATCATGCCCGCGCGGGCGCCCGCCTCGATCGACATGTTGCAGACGGTCATCCGGGCCTCCATCGAGAGCTTCTCGATGGCCGGACCGCGGTATTCCAGGATGTAGCCCTGGCCGCCGCCGGTGCCGATCCTGGCGATCACCGCGAGGATCAGGTCCTTGGCCGTGACGCCGTCGGGCAGATCGCCGTCGATGGTGATCGCCATGGTCTTCGGGCGGGCCATGGGCAGCGTCTGGGTGGCCAGCACGTGCTCGACCTGGCTGGTGCCGATGCCGAACGCCAGCGCGCCGAAGGCGCCGTGCGTGGACGTGTGGGAGTCGCCGCAGACCACGGTGGTGCCGGGCTGGGTCAGCCCCAGCTGCGGGCCGACCACGTGCACGACGCCCTGCTCGACGTCGCCCAGCGGGTGCAGCCGTACGCCGAACTCCGCGCAGTTCCTGCGCAGGGTCTCCAACTGGGCGCGGGAGACCGGATCGGCGATCGGCTTGTCGATGTCGAGGGTCGGGGTGTTGTGGTCCTCCGTCGCGATGGTGAGATCGAGGCGTCGCACCGGGCGCCCGGCCTGCCGGAGACCGTCGAAGGCCTGGGGGCTGGTCACCTCGTGCAGCAGGTGCAGATCGATGAAGAGGAGATCGGGCTCACCTTCGGCGCGCCGGACGACATGGTCGTCCCAGACCTTCTCCGCGAGTGTCCTACCCATCGCTTTCCCTCCGACCGGCGTCTTCGCCGGCCCAACTAGAGATTCGGTGCGCCGCCGTCCGGACCCCTGAGCGGGGCGACGGCTGCGGGCCGTTGTGCGGCCGCACCCACAGGTTCGCAACTTCCGCCGATTATTGAACTTGCGTTTCACAGAGTGAGACGGGAGTATCGTCGTATGGACAACTCTAGCGGCGTAGGCGTTCTCGACAAGGCAGCTCTGGTATTGAGCGCCCTGGAGTCCGGTCCGGCCACCCTCGCCGGACTGGTCGCGGCGACCGGGCTCGCACGGCCCACGGCCCACCGGCTGGCGGTGGCGCTGGAACACCACCGCCTGGTGGCGAGGGACATGCAGGGCCGGTTCATTCTCGGCCCCAGGCTGGCGGAGCTAGCCGCGGCCGCCGGCGAGGACCGCCTGCTGGCCACGGCCGGCCCGGTGCTCACCCACCTCCGGGACATCACGGGTGAGAGCGCGCAGCTCTACCGCAGACAGGGTGACATGCGGATCTGCGTGGCGGCGGCGGAACGGCTGTCCGGTCTGCGGGACACCGTTCCGGTCGGCTCCACCCTCACCATGAAGGCCGGCTCCTCGGCCCAGATCCTGATGGCCTGGGAGGAGCCGGAGCGCCTGCACCGCGGCCTCCAGGGCGCCCGTTTCACGGCCACGGCGCTCTCGGGCGTACGGCGCAGGGGCTGGGCCCAGTCGATCGGCGAGCGCGAGCCTGGTGTGGCCTCCGTCTCGGCGCCGGTGCGCGGCCCGTCGAACCGGGTGGTCGCCGCCGTCTCGGTCTCCGGACCGATCGAGCGGCTGACCCGGCACCCGGGCCGGATGCACGCCCAGGCGGTCATCGACTCGGCGGCCCGGCTCAGCGAGGCCCTGCGCCGCAACGGCTGACGCGCCGCCCGCCCCTTCCCGGCCGCCCCAGCGTCGTGGCGGCCCCCTCCCAGCACCTCACTTCGCGCCCGAGCGGTGCGCGAGCCGGTCCGCGGCCCGGCGTCCCCGCCGCTCGACCGGCAGCACCCCCGTCGCCCCGGCGAGGCCGTGCACCGGCATGTCCGCGTAGATCGCCTCGTAGCCGCCCTCGGGGACCAGGTACGTCTCGTGCCAGAGCCCCACGTGCCGCCGGGACTTGCGCTCCTTGCGGTTCATCACCGCCCAGGCCCTCCGGTGGAACATGTCGGGCGCGCTCGCGTACGCGTACAGCTTCTCCTTCGACTCCCAGTACTGGACGACGCAGTACGTCCGCGGCGAGCCGGTCAGCAGGCTGTAGCCCAGCAGTCCGCGCTCCTTGTCGCGCCCCAACTCCCGCAGCATGCGCAGCATCGCGCCGAACACCGGCAGCCAGTGGTGGACGCCCCGGAAGTGGTTGATCCGCATCCCGATGAGCAGCACGACCACCTCCCCCTCGGCCGCGGCGGTGGTCCGTCCCGGAATCGGCTTCGCGAACATGCCCTGCCCCCTGATTTCACCGGAGAGTGCCACTGTCCAATGATTGGATAGTGGCACTGTCCAAGAGGTGGCGCAAGGAAAGGCACGGCACATGCGGCTCTCGGAACTGAGCGAGCGGAGCGGCGTCGGAACCGCGACGATCAAGTACTACCTGCGCGAGGGCCTGTTGCACCCCGGCCTCCGGGTCAACGCCACCCGGGCCGAGTACGACGGGAGCCATCTGCGCCGGCTGCGCCTGGTGCGGGCCCTGATCCAGGTGGGCCGTCTCCCGGTGGCCACCGCGCGCGAGGTCCTCTCCCATGTGGACGACGACACACTGGGGCGGACGGTCCGGCTGGGCGCGGCGCTCTGGGCGCTCCCGCAGGGCCCGGAGGCCGACGAGCAGGCCCCGGAGACGGCGGCCGCCCGTGCGGCCGTGGAGCAGTTGCTGGAGGCGCTCGGCTGGGCCACCGCGCAGGAGATCGGCGCCCTCTCCCCCACGTACCGCTCGCTGGTGTCCTCGGCGGCCACCCTGATCCGGCTCGGCTACCCCTGCGATGTGGCCTACCTCACCGGGCAGGCCCGCCTGATGCACCAAGTCGCCGTCCAGGACCTGGACATGATGGAGACGTATCCCACGGAGTCGGAGCAGGTGGAGGCGGCGGTCGCATCGGCCGTGCTGTACGAGCCGCTGCTGATGGCGCTGCGGAGGATGGCGCAGGAGGAGGAGTCGGCCCGGCGTTACGGCCTCTGAGTCCGGACGGCCCGGCCGCCCCGGCTGCGGCGCCCGGGGCCAGCAGAAAGGCCCTTCGCCGGAGCGAAGGGCCTTTGACTGTTTCTCTGTTGTACCCCCGACCGGATTCGAACCGGCGCTACTGCCGTGAGAGGGCAGCGTGCTAGGCCGCTACACAACGGGGGCTTGTTACTACTGGTTGCATTTCTGCGCTGGGCTACCAGGACTCGAACCTAGAATGACGGTACCAGAAACCGTAGTGTTGCCAATTACACCATAGCCCATGGTGTTACAAGTACCCCCGACCGGATTCGAACCGGCGCTACTGCCGTGAGAGGGCAGCGTGCTAGGCCGCTACACAACGGGGGCCCTAGCGATCCTGCATCGAAATCGTGGGTGCGACCCAGGTGATCTCGCGGGAAGGATCTGTACCCCCGACCGGATTCGAACCGGCGCTACTGCCGTGAGAGGGCAGCGTGCTAGGCCGCTACACAACGGGGGCTTGTTACTACTGGTTGCATT
>NZ_JBHJQP010000036.1:48945-49910 GCF_042262625.1 Streptomyces sp. NPDC056347
TCTGCGCTGGGCTACCAGGACTCGAACCTAGAATGACGGTACCAGAAACCGTAGTGTTGCCAATTACACCATAGCCCAATGAAACTCAACCCCTTGCGGGGCCTTCGTTCCGCTTGCGCCTCCCGTTCGGATCTTTCGTCCCGCCCGGGCGGCGCAGAAAGAACATTACCCGAAGGTGTCCGACGCTCCAAAACGGGTATCGCCGAGCAGCAGTCCGGGCAGCTGGTCGAGCCCCTCGATACGGAGGAGTTCGGGCCGTCCGCCGCGCTCCTTGCGGTCCAGCCAGATCCCCGTCAGCCCGGCGGCGGCCGCCCCCGCGGCGTCGATGTCCGGCTCGTCGCCCACGTACGCGACCTCCCCGGGCTCCAGGTCCAGCGCCTCGCAGGCGGCGTGGAAGGCGCCGGCCTCCGGCTTGGAGACACCGAGCTCGACGGCGCACACCACGGCCTCGAAACGGTCCCGTACGCCGAGCACGCGCAGCTTGTGGTCCTGGTTGCGGATGCTGGAGTTCGAGAGCACCGCGTGCCGGTATCCGCCGGCCAGCAGGTCCAGTGCGGGCAGCACGTCCGGGAAGAGCTCCCAGGCAGCCTCGTAGTGGGCCGCGTGCCGGGCGAACCACTCGTCGGCCTCCGCGTCCGTCAGCGGCCGCGCGGCGAACTCCCTGACCCGGTCCCTGCGCTGCTCGTGGAAGCCCACCTCGCCGGCGGCGAACCGCGCCCACTGCGTCTCGGTGATCGTCCGCCACGCCAGGAGGGCCTGCTCGACGGTCGCGTATCCGTCGGGCAGGCCCTCCTGTTCGAGCTGTCTGCGCAGGCCGAGACGGTCGGCCCGGGTGTAGTCGAAGATCGTGTCGTCGATGTCCCAGAGGACCGCGCGGATCGTCATACCGCCCAGCGTATGGGCGCCTGCCGGGTCCGTGGAAGGTGCCCGGACGGCGAGGAGGGGGCGGACGGGGCCTTCCGGCC